>CAYJBI010000001.1:0-28460 GCA_964368345.1 uncultured Mariniplasma sp.
CAAATCTTTATGCTATATGGGAAGCTTTATACACATTAACATTCGTGTTTAATATGGATAGTATGAATAATGAAATTGTTGAATACAGTGAAAATGATAGCACTGTTCAAATAACTGATCCAACACAAGAGAATTACAGCTTTGGAGGATGGTTTACGAATCAAGATCTTAATCAAGTATTTACTTTTGGCTCAAAACTTGATCAAAATACTACGGTATATGCCAAATGGGTGAGAACACATTATCTCGTAACGTTTGATTTGAACTATGAAGGTTCAACACCTATTGTTGTTAAAGCAAATGCAGGCACGGATGTTCCAACACCAGAAACACCTACAAGAGAAGGATATGTCTTTGGAGGTTGGTACACTTCAAAAATCGATCAAATCGATGATAATCTCTATGATTTTGGACCGGTTACAAATGATACAACCATGATTTATGCATCATGGATTAAAGAGTATACCGTTACGTTTTATTTGAATTATCAAGATTCTGGGGATCCTTCATATCAAATTGTTTTATTTGGAAATGAAGCCAATACATCGACTCCTACAAGAGAAGGTTATCTCTTTGGTGGATGGTATAAAGATGCACTGGGTGAAATAGTCTATGATTTTGGACCTGTCGAAGCTGATGTTGTTTTATATGCAAAATGGATTGAAGATACAGGTAATGAAGATGAATTTACTGTTACTTTCGATTTGAACTATACGGGTTCAACACCGATTGTACAATTGGTTGTAGCTAATACTTCAGCATCTAGACCAGAAGACCCCGTGAGAGAAGGATATCAATTCAGTGGTTGGGTGACAAAGCCTACAGGAAGTACATCATATAAGTTTAATGCAGTGACTGAAGATACAGTTGTTTATGCACGTTGGGTAAATCTCTGGACAATCACATTTAATCTTGGTTATGATGGAGCACCTGATGCACAAGTCATTCATACACTTGATGGAACGCGTATTACAAAACCAGAAAATCCCACAAGAGAAGGATTATGGCACTTTGTGAATTGGGTTGATGCTAATCAACAACCGTTTATTTTCACTACTGTTATTAAACAGGATTATGAACTATATGCTCAATGGACACCTTCAGCTTTTACCGTCACTTGGGATTTCAATTATGAAGGAGCACCTGAAAATATATCCTCGATTGTTTATATCGGAACACTCGCAAAAGAACCAGAAAAACCAATACGTGAAGGTAACTGGGGCATTGTTGGATGGTATTTAGATGAAGCAGGAACCATTCCATTTAACATTAATTCGAATATTACTGAAGATATAATCGTATATGCTAAATGGGCTTCAGGGTATGCATATCGAATTAATTTAAACTATGTAGGTTCACCTAGTATTCCTACTCAAATATTTTCTGAAGGAACTCTAATTCCTGATAGACCTGTTGATCCTATTCGACTTGGTTATCAATTTATAGGATGGTCTACCGCATCGAATGAAAACCCCAACTTTGATAGTTTCAATCAACCAATAACGAGCGATATCACCATTTATGCACAATGGCAACATACCTTTATATTCGAAGCTGAATATGTCAATCTTGCTGGAAAAACTGGTGCTGGTTGGTCAGGTGGGGCATCAGGAACAGCAATGATTAATAAAGATACGATAACTGAGGACCCAGCACTAGGAACTAATGCTAATGCTTCAAATGGATACTTTTTAAGTTATCTCTATGCGTATGGGCTTTATATCGATTTTGTTATCACATCGGATAGAGCAACAACAGCAACACTTATTCTTAGAATCTCTGCAGAACAAAAAGATCCATTTATTTTAACAGATAATGAATATTTAATCACACTCAATGGGACAAAAGTGAACTATGGTTCAATAACGATTTTTGGAGCATATGCAGCACTTAATCAACAAAAACTTCCTTTTGAAGATGTCATTTCAGTTCAAGTGAATTTAGTTGAAGGAATCAACAACTTTAGATTCTTGACGAATAATCTAAATTCTATGGGTGGCACAATGGATGCAACAGCACCACTGATTGATTGCATTAAACTCGATACAATTGCAAATTTGTCATGGGATCCTTTATTAGAAAATTTATCTGCTTTTAATTAATATGATTGAAATGAGGAGAATACGATGAACTTTTTTAGATTAATTTTCAAACATAAACCAACAAAAGTATGGGCAATAACAACACTATCTACATTCTTTATAATAGCGGTTGTTAACATTGTCTTGATGGCATCTATTTTAACACCGTTAGTTAATATTCTTTTAGGTGGACGTCGTGCAGTTTTAGCAGGTGGCGGAGAAAGTTCATTTGTTGCAGATTATGAAACAAAAGCTGATGCTGCACAAGCAGGAAGAGAGTTATCTGAAGTTATTGTAGAAGAAGGCATAGTTATGCTTAAAAATAATAACGCAATGCCTTTTCCAGAAGGTGCAAAAATTAGTGTGTTTGGTAAAAATTCTGTCAACATATCTTATGGAGGATCAGGTTCAGGTGGTAAATCACATGTGGACAATAAAACAATCTTTGATAGTTTAACAGAAGCAGGTTTTGAATATAATCCTCATTTAAAAGATTTTTACGAAGATGATTCAAGATCGGGAAATGGTCGCTCAAATAATCCGAGTATTGAAAACGCAGGGATCTCGACGCTACTTACAGGTGAAACGAGTCAATCCTCTTATTCAAACGAATTAAAAAGTAGTTATGATAACTACAAAGATGCTGCACTGATTGTTATTACAAGAATCGGTGGTGAAGGTTGGGATTTACCAAGATCTATGGCTGATGGCTATGGGGTAGGTTCTCAATCACACTATCTCCAACTAGATGTGAATGAAAAAGATTTAATTAAAGCAGTTGCCAGTGCAGGGTTCACAAGAATCGTTGTTTTATTAAACAGCAATAACCCAATAGAATTAGGTTTCTTAGATGATCCTACTCATTATGCATATGATTCTAAAATCAATGGATGTTTATGGATTGGTACCCCAGGTGATTCTGGAATCACAGGATTAGGAAAAATCCTCAAAGGTGAAGTATCACCTTCTGGTAGACTTGTTGATACATATTCAAGAAATTTTAGAAATGATCCAACGTATGTCAATTTTGGTAATAACGCATTAGTAGGCGATCAAGTGGAACCAGTTGATCGTGGAAATTATTATAGTTTAAATGGTTCAGTATCTAATCATAATTACACTTTTGTTGATTATGAAGAAGGTATTTATGTGGGATATAAATACTTTGAAACACGTGGATTAAGTGATCAAAGCTGGTATAACGCTAATGTGGTTTACCCGTTTGGATATGGCTTATCTTATGCAACATTTACACAAGAATTCGTCAATGAACCTAATGACTTAACCGTCCAAAAAGATGAATTGATTAGGGTCAAAGTCAGAGTTAAAAATACTTCTACAGTATATTCAGGTAAAGAAGTCGTTCAAATTTATGTGACTGCTCCTTATACTTTGGGTGGTATAGAAAAATCACACATTTCACTGGCTGCATTTGCAAAAACAAATATTCTCAAACCAGGTGAAACTCAAACACTTGATATTGATATTAATCCATATGATTTTGCATCATATGATGCAGTTACTAATGAAAGTTTTATGTTAGAAGCTGGAGATTATCAAATCAAACTACAAAGTAATGCACATGACATGTTAGATAGTTTTAATGTTAATGTTTTATCACCGGGTATCGTTTGGAAAGATGGTGCTCATGGGGATGTTGAAAATCGTTATGATGATTTAGATGATCAATTAGGAACAATTTTATCAAGAAGCAATTTCTTACAAACATATCCTAAAGTAAGAACAGAACAAGAACTTATCTTAGATGCCTCAACAAAAGAAAAACTTGATAGCAGAGATTCAGGAAATCCTATCTCAGTTTCCGACGATTTATATCCAACGTTCGGAAATAGTGGAGATCTTAAATATTATGACTTATTTGGTAAAGATTATCAAGATCCATTATGGGATCAACTTCTTGATCAATTGACAACAGATGAAATGATTCGATTAGTGACAGATGGTCAGTTCAAGACTTTAGATATTGCATCAATCAAATTGCCAGAAACCATTATTGCTGATGGTCCATTTGGATTTGTCAATTTCATGGGCATAAATGATCCATATGACTTCCAAGCATGTGCATATTATCCTTCTCAAGTTGTGCTTGCGTCCACTTGGAATAGTAAACTTGCAGAGGACTTTGGTAAAGCTATTGGTAATGAAGCACTACTAGGCAATGAAAAAGGTGATGGTATTCCTTATTCAGGTTGGTATGCACCAGGCGTTAATATTCATCGTTCACCATTTGGTGGTCGTTTAGGAGAGTATTATTCAGAAGATAGCTTCTTAACTGGAAAAATGGCAGCAAATCAAACAAAAGGTGCAAGTAGTAAAGGTTTAATCGTTATCGTTAAGCATTTAGCAGTTAATGAACAAGAAACCGATAGAAATGGTATTGCAACATGGTTAACAGAACAAGCACTTAGAGAAATTTATTTAAAACCATTTGAAATGACATTTAAAGAAGGTAAGACACACGCTGCTATGTCCTCATTTAATCGTATAGGTACGACTTGGGGTGGAGGAGATTACAGATTATTGACTGAAATTCTAAGAAATGAATGGGGATTTGAAGGCTTTATTATTAGTGATTTTAATAACAATAATGAATATGCAAATGCAGAACAAATGGTTTATGCAGGTGGAGATTTACATTTATTTACAGTCAATTCAAAATGGTGGAATCCAGATACGTCTGATGCTACAGATATGACGGTATTAAGAAACGCAACTAAGAACATTATATTTGCTGTTGCTAATTCTAATATTACAAATGTAGATGTTGTTGGTTATCGTTTACCAGTTTGGCAAGAACTACTCATTATATTTGATGCAGTTCTATTGGTATCATTTGTTGTTTGGGGTATTTTTGCAAACATCAAAGTTAGAAAAAAAATAGCTTTAGATAAAGCATAATAAAAATTTATTTTTGGGAGGGGCATCATGTTTCGTTGGGCTGTTTGTGGATTAGGTAAAATTTCACATCGATGGGTTAAAGTTGCAAATAGCCTTCCAAACATGAAAGTAGTCTGTGCTGTTTCCAAATCAAAAAATAGAGCAGAAATATACAGAAAAACATATGACATGGATTATGCATTCACCTATGAAGAACTTGTAGAAAATAAAGAATGCATTGATGCAGTTTACGTATCAACACACATGAGTGAACACAAGCACATTGTTGAGATGTTTTTAAAAGCTAAAATCCCTGTTTTATGTGAAAAATCATTTGCAGTCAATTCAATACAGGCACAAAGTATGATTCGATGTGCAAGAGAAAATAATGTTTTACTCATGGAAGCTATGTGGTGTCGATTTTTACCCGCAACACGTTATGTCGAGCAACTAATTAAAGAACAAAAATACGGTGATATTATCCATCTTTCAGGAGATTTTAAAGCAGGATGGGGACATGGACATAATTCAAGAGTATGGCGACATGATGTTGGTGGAGGAAGTGTTCTAGATCTTGCAGTTTATTTAGTACATTATGCATACATGTTATTAGGTAAACCAAAGCAAGTGATTGCAACTGGTAAAGTTAGACATGATGTTGATATCTATAGTGATTTCATTTTTGAGTACAAAAAAAACATCAGGTGTGACTTACATTCATCGCTACAATTTCCTAAGTTGAGAGAAGCATTTCACATCTATATGAAAAAAGGAATTATCATTATACCATCCTTTTATGGAGCAAAAAAAGTGATTGAAATACCACAAGTAGGTAAAAGAAAGATTGTTCGATTTCCAAAGATAGATGGATTTTCCTATGAGATTCTGCATTTTGTAGAACTAGAAAACTCAAATAAAAAAGAAAGCCCGATTGTTCCATTGTCTGTCACATTAGATGTTATGGAATTACTTGATGAGATCAACAAACAAATCGGTGTATCATTTAATGATTTAAATTAAATCTAGGTTAAACAGGTTGATCTTTCCTTTAAAAAAAGAAAAATAGGTAAAAGGAGAATTATATGAACAAGGCGAACATTTTTATGAAAAAGTACTTGCATTTCATGCGTTTCGCATTAATTGCATTACTATTTCTAAGTCTGACTGCATCAACATTTGCTGTTGTCTACGAGTCAGAATTTACTACGCTAGCAGAACTCCAAGAAAAAGCGCGTGCGCTTAATGCCGAAGTCACTGCGGATAGTGTCACATTGCTAAAAAACATTGGCAATTCACTCCCACTTGCAAAAGGCGATAAAGTCACTGTATTTGGTGTCTTTTCTGATCAAAACGGAACTTCATCAAACACTGGTTTTGCATTTGGTGGACAGGGATCAGGTCAAGGTAGTGATCCACTAGGATATGTCAGTTTGCATAGTGGATTAGAAATGGCTGGAATCAATGTTAATCCAACTGTAAAAGCTTACTATGCATCAAGCGCTCACGGTGGTATTGCATACTCGAGAGCTGCAACCGTATCCAATTCAGCAACTGATACGTCTTTACGCGGATTACCCACAGGTTGGAGTCCACGTAATAATTCATACTCAGTTGGTGAAGAAGTACCCGATGGTCCAGATGGTAATGGAAATCTAGAAACAGTGAAAACATCATTCACCGATTATAGTGATGCGGCAGTCATCGTTATCCGTCGTACAGGTACTGAAGGTGGAGATTATTCATTATTTAATACACCAGGTCACTCAAATCCTCTTGATCATTACTATCAAGCTGATGACAATGAGTTAGCATTAATTGATTATGCAGACAGATACTTTGATAATGTCATTGTATTAATCAACTCTGCGAATGCTATGCAACTTACAGATATCGAAGATAATGAAAAAGTAGATTCAATTCTTTGGATTGGTTATCCAGGTGGTTCAGGTAATATTGGTGTTGGTAAAGTGATTGCAGGCGAAGTTTCTCCATCAGGACGCACTGTAGACCTTTATAATGCGGATATTAAAACAGATCCAGCTTGGCAAAACTTTGCTGGTAATATCCAAACACATTTACGTGTTGAAGAACGCGAAATGATTGAACAAATCGGATCTAATAATTGGGTTAAACACACCATTTTAGTAGCTGTAACAAAAGAAGATCCATGGTCTTTCAATAGCCAAGGCATGGTTACTTTAAAAGATCCACTAACACTTAAAGATATCGTTCCAACAGATGGAACAAATGGAACCATGGGTTATCGTGGACGTCCAGTTGTTGAACAATACTCACGTATTACTGACATGAATGGCACATTAAATATGCCACAAGCAGTTACATATTCTGGGGATTCATCCATGTCTAATCTTCTCGATTATGAAGAAGGTATTTATGTGGGTTATCGTTTCTATGAAACAGCATACCATGAAGGTTATTTCGATGGTACTGGTGAAATAGAAGGCGGTCAATTTGAACGTGAAGAAGCAGGTTATTATAATCGTACGGATGGCGTTTTATATCCATTCGGTTATGGATTATCATACACGTCATTCAATCAAGAATTTGTTAACAAATCGACTTTCCAAGGCTTAGCTCTTGATACAGCGGATGCCTCAAAGATGGAAATTCAAGTTCGTGTAACAAATACTGGATTAGCTGAAGGTAAAGAAACTGTTCAGTTATACTTAACTGCACCTTACACGCCAGGTGGAATTGAAAAATCATATGTTTCACTTGTAGCATTTGGTAAAACTGGAACAATTAAACCAGGACAATCAGAAACTATTACACTTTCAGTCAATGTCCAAGATTTAGCTTCATTTGACTGGAATGATGCGAATGATGATGGTCATAAAGGTTATGAATTAGATCCTGGAACTTATACATTTAGATTACAAAAGAACTCTCATGAAGAAATCGAAAACTTCCAAATGACATTAGCAGCAATCAAACATTACGATAAAGATGCTGTCACAGGTGCTGATGTTAAACCTTTATTTTCACCAGAAGATGGTGAATGGGATGGAACAAGAGATGATTTAGATTATTATTCAACATTTAGAAATGAATTTGTTACTCCTGAAAGTTCGATGGTTCTTATGACTCGTGCAGATTTTGAAGGAACTTTCCCAATTTCTCCAACAGAAGATGATCTTAAATTCTCTCCTGAAGCTATTCGTATTATGGATTCTCAAGCAGCATATACTGCATTTAATGATTTAACATCAGACCCATGGTATATTGCAGAAGATGATGTTCCAGAAACATGGACTCAAGCATCAGCAGATCAAGTAGCAGCTCGCGTTAACGGCAAAACTGCAGTTCAATTATGGGAAATGGCAGATGTTGCATATGACGATCCAAGATGGGATGAATTTATTAATCAACTTACTTGGGCAGAAATTCAAACATTAATAAACAACTCAGCTCAAAATGCAGTAAGTTCTATAGGACGTCCACAATCAGCAAATGCTGATGGTCCTGGTGCATTCCCTAACAGCCAAAATGGTGGTTCAGGTGGCGGTATCGGAACTCACTGGTGTGCTGCTGCAAATATTGCTGCAACATTTGATGTTGCCAATGCTGAAAAAGTAGGTCGTATGGAAGGTGAACACTCCTTATGGAATGGTGCACAAGGTTGGTATGGTCCAGGTTTACAAATGCACCGTATCTCTACTTCAGGTAGAAACTTTGAATACTTCTCACAAGATCCACTTCTTACCGGTTTAATGGGTGCATATCAAGTGAAGGGTGCTACATCAACAGGTACCATCGTTTATATGAAGCATTTATTCTTAAATGAACAAGAAACATCAAGATATACATTACATACATTTGCTGATGAACAAACAGCACGTGAAATCTATATCCGTGCATTTGAATGGGCAATTAAATTTGGTAATGCTAACTCAACGATGAGTGCATATCCAAGTTCAGGTCTTGTCCATCCAACAGCAAACTATTATTTATACGAAAAACTATTACATGATGAATGGGGATTCAAGGGTTATTCAATTACAGACTATTTTAACAACGATAATACATTAACAACAGCAAATATGTCTACACGTGCTAACCAAGTTCCTCTTAACTCTTGGCAAACTAATTTTGGACGTAATATGGATGGTGTTTGGGATGAAACTAAGAATGTTTTAGTTGTCACTATGCCAGAAGCAACTTCCTACGATCCACAAAATGTCAATGGTGGTGCATCACGTGCCTATAAAGATCAAGTTACAGGTGAGATAGCATCTAAAGTCTATTTCTCAGATGAAGAAGCATTAGCAGATGGATTTATTCCATTTGTTGCTGGTGATTCAATTGATGCGTATACACAATGGGCAGCATATCGTAATCTAGCACATCGTATATTATATACAACAGTCAATTCAAACGTTATGAAAAACGGTTTAGTTGCATCTCCTTGGAGTAGCACATCGACAGGTACTGTGTATGCACCTATCGGATTAGATAGTAATGCATCCGTTGCCGGAGATCAGACACTCGCTGGTTTTGATGTGAAGTATACCCTCAAATCAGGCACTATTCCTAGTGGATTAACACTTAATGCTGATGGTTCTATCACAGGTAAAGCAACAACAGCTGGAACATATCGAATTACAGTTGGTGCATACTTAGCTGATACCAATTGGGTTGGTATGGGCGGAGGAAATAACACTTATCAAAGAAATTATGACATTAAAGTAGAACCTCTAGTCTCATATGAAGGTGATAAGAACTTAATAGTTGGTGTTCCTTTTACAGGCACTTACATTGTAAATCCAAACTTTTTACCACTTCCTGCTGGCTCTTGGGTTGCTGCATTTAGAACATCTCCAGGTACATCATGGATTACTCACTCATCAAGTGCTTTACCTGCAGGCATTACACTTACACAGATAGGAAGTAGCTTTAGTGATCCAACAAGTCCAGATTATGGAAGAATCACCATTTCTGGTACTCCAACAACTCCAATTGAAAATAGAACAGTTTACTTCTATTTAGGTATAGCTTCTTTTGGTTCTTACATTGGAACAGTTTATGGATCGGATGTTTTAAGTTTTACGGTCGCTGGAAACTATATATTTGATTTGAATTATTTGGATAGCGTTGATGAAACCTTGACATTTATACCTAATCAAAAATTAGTCATTTCTAATCCATCTCGTGATGGCTACATCTTTAGTGGTTGGTATTCCGATGAATTATGTACGACATTAGCCATAATGACTGCAACTACACAAGCTAACACAACTCTTTATGCGGGTTGGGTTGATATCAATGATTCTCAAGCAGCACTTGAAGTTTTATCAAGACAAGTTGCTGAATTGTATGATGAACAGATTGCTGATCAACAAGAATTAGCAGATAAGGTTCTTGCATTCCAAACTCAAATTAATGACGTATTAGCAAGACTTACAACTGCAGAAGCATCTATTGTTAATATTCCATCAATTCAAGCATCAATCGCACTTATTGAAGAGTCATTAGTTGCATTAACAGGCGATGTAAATGCAGAATTTGAATCATTAACAGAATCACTTGATTTACAGTTTGAAGCTATCGAAGCGAAATTTGAAGATGCAACAGAAGCACTTGCAGCAGCAAGACTTGCTTTAGAAGCAGAAATCATTTCTGGTAATGAAGCTTCAGCAGCAGCACTTGTAGTAGCGATAGACACCTTAGAATTAGCTCTTGAAGCAGGTGATGAAGTATTAACTGATGCTTTAGCTGATAGCGTTACATCATTAACTGCACTGATTGCTACAGCTAATCAACGTATTGATGTTCAAGAAATAGATTTAGCAGCACTTGAAGCTGAACTTGCGGCAGCTAAGCTAGAATTCCTTGCAGCAGCAGCAAGATTACAAACAGCAGAAGGAGCTATTGATTCTTCAGAAGCTGAAATAGATACACTAGAAGCAGAACTTGATGCCCTACAACTAGCACTTGATGCAGCAAAAGCAGAAATTGCTAAATTAGTGGAAGCATCTGAAGTTGTTCCTGATACAGGTTGTGGATCAGCCCTACAAAGTGGTAGTGCACTATTTGTGTTATTTAGTTTAATTTTAGGAACTGTCTTAGTTGTGTTCTTAAAGAGAAGAAGATAATCGATTAATTCAATAGTCTCAAGAAACCCCGTATCCAACTATTGGATACGGGTCAATCTTGGGATGATATGAAATGTTTTAAATGTTCTCTGTTACTTTATAACATTGAACATTTAAAGTATTTGATAGTGAATATGGATTCTCTATAACAAAGGAGAGGCTTACATGAAATATAAAAAACTTATTGAAAAATTAACACTCGAAGAAAAAGCTTCGCTTACTTCAGGAAAAGATTTTTGGCAAACCCAAAATATCGATCGTTTAAATATACCAAGCATATTTTTAGCAGATGGACCTAATGGTTTACGTAAGCAAAAAGCTGCTGCAGACCACTTAGGACTCAACGAATCTGTAAAATCAACATGTTTTCCTACGTCATCTGCACTTGCCAATTCCTGGAATCCAATGTTAATCGAAACATCAGCTACCCTTTTAGGTGTTGAAGCAGTTGCTGAAAAAGTGAGTGTTGTTTTAGGACCAGGTGTTAACATTAAACGAAATCCTTTAGCTGGTAGAAACTTTGAATATTATTCAGAAGATCCATATTTAACAGGGAAACTATCTTCTTCATTTATTAAAGGAATCCAACAAAATGGAATTGCAGCATCCGTTAAGCATTATGCTGTGAATAATCAAGAGTATCGAAGAATGTCCATCAATTCTGTCGTTGACGAAAGAGCGCTTCGAGAAATCTATTTAACCCCTTTTGAAATGGCAGTTAAAGAAGGAAAAACAAAGACTGTCATGGCATCTTATAATTTAATCAATGGTGTTTATGCCAATGAAAACATGCATACTTTAAAAGAAATTTTAAGAGATGAATGGAATTTTGAAGGAGTAGTTGTTTCAGATTGGGGTGGAATTAATGATCGTGTTTTAGCCTTAAAAGCAACTTCTGAACTAGAGATGCCTACTTCTGGTGGGCAAACAGTGAAGGAAGTTATTGAAGCTGTAAAACAAGGAACATTAGATGAAAAAGTGCTTGATGAGGCTGTTGATAGATTATTAGCTTTAATTTTTGAAACGCACGAAGCATTTAAAAATAAACCAGAAACTTTTGATATTGAACTTCACCATAACGTATCAAAGAAGATTGCAGAAGAATCCATTGTACTATTAAAAAATGAAGAGCATATACTCCCTATAAAACGTAACCAGAAGGTTGCTATTATTGGTGATTTTGCACGGGAACTTAGATTTCAAGGTGCTGGTTCTTCAGGTGTTAATCCAACACGCGTTGATTCAATTTTAACGGAAGTTGAAAAAGCAAATTTTGATTTTATTGGATTTGAACAAGGTTTTCATCGCTATGGGAAAAAGAAACAAGGATTACTTAAAAAAGCTCAAAGACTTGCAGAAAAAGCTGATGTTGTTTTACTTTGCTTAGGTCTCGATGAGTATTCAGAAACTGAAGGTTTAGATCGAGAAACGTTATTCTTACCAAAAAATCAAATCCATTTAGTTGAAGAGTTATCAAAAGTTAATTCAAATATTGTTGTTATTCTATCGTGTGGATCAGTTGTAGATACATCATTTGATAAAGATATCAAAGGTTTAATACATGGATACCTTTTAGGGCAGGCAGGTGCCAATGCACTCCTTAATGTTATTTCAGGTGAGGTTAGCCCATCAGGAAAACTTGCTGAAACATATCCTTTATCCTATGAAGATGTTCCATCTAAACCGTATTTTTTAGGTTTAGAAAATACGGTTGAATATCGTGAAAGTATTTTTGTTGGCTACCGCTATTATGATACAGCAAACATTCATGTGAAGTATCCTTTTGGTTATGGATTAACGTATACATCATTTGAGTATAGTGATTTAAAAATTGACATTAATGGTGTCTCATTTAAACTAAAGAATACGGGATCATATGATGCGAAAGAAGTCACTCAGTTATATGTGGGTAAGAAAGATTCAAAGATTTTAAGACCTTTGAAAGAATTAAAAGGATTCTCAAAAGAGTATCTTGCTAAAGGAGATTCTAAATCGGTTGCTATTTTATTTGATGAATATACGTTTAGATTCTTTAATACAAAAACGAATCGTTTTGAAGTTGAACCAGGAACTTATGAAGTCTATGTTGGTTCTTCATCAAAAGATATCAGACTTGTTGGAAGTATCATCAAAGAAGGAACAACTTCAAAGATGCCTTATGATAAATCATCTTTATTAGAGTATTCTCAATTAGAAATTCAGAGTATTTCAGATGCAGAATTTGAAAGATTGTTAAATTATCCGATTCCTAATCCTCATTTCGTTTTTTATAAGAAAAATCGTATGGTCATTGATTATAACACCACAGTTCAACAACTTCGTTATTCGCGTGGTTGGTTCGGAAGATTCTTTGCCTGGGGTATTCGTTTTGGATATAAATTCATGAGGCTTATTGGGAAAAAGAAAACAGCAAATATCATGCAGATGGCTCTTTATCATAACCCCATGAGAAACATGTCAAGATTGACTGGTGGAGCGATTAACTGGCAACAATTAGATGGTATGATTTTAATGTTTAACGGTCATTTCTGTAAAGGGGTTAAACAATTTATTAAGTATAGAAATAAGAAGAATAAGAAAGTGAAGGACATGAAGTAATGGAACATGATCAGAAACAACCCAATGCATTGATTCGATTTGGTCGATGGTTTAAAGAAGGATGGAAAAACTTTAAATCAAAACATCCAACCATCGCCCAATTTATCGTTTTCTTTATTCTCTCAAATGGTGTAACCGTGTTACAATTAGTGTTGATGCCACTGTTTAAATATATGTTTGAATTTACATCACTTATCTCAACAGATTTCCAAATTTGGCGATTAGGAAAAAATGTTGATGGAACACCTTATTTTATCTTTGACTATGCTGCAGGTAGAATCGGTGATGGGGGTGGTGGAGGACTTGCTTATTTTCTAGCGGTTCAAATTACAATTGGTATTGCTCAAGTCATTAACTTCTTTGCTCAAAGGAACATTACGTTTAAATCAAACACAAATCCTTGGGTTGCTGCTGGCTGGTATTTATTTGCCTATATTATCATCACCATTATTGCTGCTGCACTTCAAGGTTGGTATAAAGCACCGATTTATAATCTTTTGATGAATACATGGGGATTTGGTGCTGCAGGTGAAACAACTGCAGATGTCATTACTATGATTATTAACTCTGCAATTTCATTTTGGGTTTTCTTTCCCATCTTCAAAGTTATTTTCAAACAAAAGAAAGAAGTTGCAGTTAAATAAGTTGCATCTAAAGAGGATTTTATGAAATACATAAGCTTTATTATTCCAGCATACAACTCAGAAAGTTACCTTAATCATGCCGTGAATTCATTACTTATTGCAGGTGATGATATCGAAATAATCATTGTAAATGATGGATCAAAGGATAACACGCTTAAAATTGCGAAAGAGTATCAATCAAACCATCCATCGATTGTTAAAATAATTGATAAAGAAAATGGTGGTCATGGTTCAACAATCAATTCAGGGTTAAAAATAGCTTCCGGGTTATATTTCAAAGTCATTGATTCTGATGATTGGGTCAACGAACGAAGTTTAATGAAGATACTTAACACGATTAAAGATCATGAAGAAAATCAAGTTAATATCGATTTATACATTACTAATTTTGTTTATGAACATGTTTCTGATGATACACATTATGTCAGAGATTATAGTTCTAATTTCCCAAGTGAAGTTCTTTTTCAGTGGAATCAAGTCAAGAAGAAATTTCGTTATTCAAAGACACTTTTAATGCATGCTTTGATTTATAAAACTTCCATCTTGAAAGATATTGATTTTAAGTTACCAGAACACACATTTTATGTCGATAATTTAGTTTCTTATGTTCCACTACCCTATGTGAAAAATCTTTATTACATGAAACTTCCGTTTTATCGTTATTTTATTGGCCGGTCTGATCAATCAATTACAATGAAGAATATAACAAATCGTTATCTTCAACAAATACGTGTTCAAAAACTTTTAATTGATGCTTATTCTTATGAAGATATTCATCAAAAGCCACGTGGATTAAGACAGTATATGAAACACAATATTTCTGCAATTATGATGATTACACAAATGTTTACTGTAGCAGAAGATTCAAGAGACAGAAGATTACATCTTAAAGCGTTATGGGAACACATTAAGAAAAGAGATATCAAACTGTATCGATTTTTAAAATATCGTTCAATGAATACATGGGTACATTTTCTTCCTTGGAAGATTAAGGGATTGATCATGGTTAAAGGGTATTTATATTTAGTTAAAAAAGTTAAACTTGGATAAAACAGGTATTTCTTTATGTCTGTTTTTTCATAAGAATATAGGTGATATGTATGATCTATGATTATTTAGTTGTTGGTGCAGGAATGTTTGGTTCAGTATTTGCTCAAATGATGCATCAACATGGCTTCAAAGTCTTAGTGATTGATAAAAGAAATCATGTTGGAGGGAACGCATATACAAAAGAGGTTCAAGGCATTCAAGTTCATGTTTATGGACCTCACATTTTTCATACATCAAATCAAGAAGTATGGGATTATGTCAATCGTTTTTCAACATTCAATCGTTTTGTCAATTCTCCACTTGCTAATTATAAGGGTGAGCTTTATCACTTACCTTTCAATATGAATACGTTTTATGACTTGTGGAAGGTTGTTACACCTGAACAAGCAAAGAAGAAAATCGCTGAACAACAAAAGAAACATCTGTATGAAAATCCGAAAAACCTTGAAGAGCAAGCACTTCAGTTAGTTGGTAAAGAAATCTACGAAAAATTAATTAAAGGGTATACAGAAAAACAATGGGGATTAAGTTGTACTGAACTTCCAGCGTCTATTATTCAAAGATTACCTGTTAGATTTACTTTTGATAATAATTACTTCAACGATTTATATCAAGGTATTCCCATAGGGGGATATACTCAGATGATAGAACGCATGCTTGAAGGCATCGAAATTAGGCTTAATACGGATTATTTGGTCCACCAAAGTTTATGTGACAGCTTAGCAACAAAAGTTGTTTATACAGGCCCTATTGATGCTTTCTATCAGTATGAAGAAGGAACTTTAGAGTACCGCTCATTGAAATTTGAACATCAGATGCTAGATATAGATAATTTTCAAGGAAACGCAGTGGTTAACTATACAGAAAAAGAAGTTCCTTATACAAGAATTATTGAACATAAACATTTTGATTTTGGTAAACAAGACCATACAGTTATAACCAAAGAGTATCCGTATCCTTGGATTCAAGGAAATGAAGCATACTATCCGGTCAATAATCAAAAGAATCAAGCAATTTATAAAAAGTATCTTGAAAGAACAAAATCTGAATCTAAGTATATTTTTGGAGGAAGACTAGCAACCTATCAGTATTTGGATATGCATCATGTCATTTTATCTGCTATGAACAAAGTAAAAGAAGAACTCAGTAATCATTCATTTAAGCATCAGTAAATAAATAAAAGTTTAAGAATTGTTCATATGTTAAAGAATAATTCTTTTTTTATAACGATTTAGTGAGAAAAAAGAATAAAATCCTTGTAATTATGAAGGATTGTGATACAATCTTGATTACAATACTAGATAGAGGGGTACATTATGTTTCGTAAAGGGCTTTATAGTTTAATTGTTTTGGGTCTTATTTTTTTTATAGTCGCATGTCAGAAAACATCATCATTTACTGTTTCTTTTAACAGTAATGGGGGATCTGATGTTGCAGATATTACGTTTAAGAAAGATGAGAATTTTAGTCTTCCATCAAACCCCAATCGTGAGGGGTATACATTTGATGGATGGTTTTTTGATCAAAATGTTTTTAATGAACCTGTGACACCAGCAGTGATTCTTGAAAAAGAATTTAAAGAAGAAATGACTGTTTATGCGAAATGGAATTTAATTAATTACACATTGACATATGTTCTAAATGAGGGAATAAATCACCGGGATAATCCAGAAACTTTTAATGTTGAGGATACTTATGTGATATCAGACCCATCAAAAACAGGTTTTGTTTTTGATGGATGGTTTAGTAATGCTGAGTTAACAGAAACATTTAATTTATCTGATATAGCATTAGAAAACCAAACACTCTATGCGAAATGGACTGCTTTAGAATACACAGTCACATGGAAGAACTATGATCAAGTGGTTTTAGAAACTGATACACTAAGTTATGGAGAAACACCAACATATGATGGTGTATTACCTACACGACCCAATAGTGAAACAGAAATTTACACATTTACTGGATGGAATCCTGTAGTTGATAAGGTCACATCGGATATCACATATGTTGCAACTTATTCATCAGAAACAATTAACACAAAAAATCCTTTTGATGCTACTGAACTGAATGCAGTCTTTGGATTTGATATTTATCAAACAATGCCAGGTTTTGTTACATCAGATGTTCTAGTTGTTGATGTTAGCGAAGGTACCATTAAAGAGGTTTATATTGATATCTTTGATTGGACTGAAGCAGATGCCGATGCTTATATTGCATTATTAGATGCTTCATATACATGGGATGAACTAGAAGAATCATGGATTCTTGGCGACTATTTTATCTATATTTATGCTGAAGATGAGGAGTATCCTGGAAAAATCGTTTATGGTATCGGTATTTATGGGGATTCATCATCAGGTGAAGATCCTGAAACGCCATTTGATGTATCTAAACTAAACACGATTTTTGGATTTGATATTTATCAAACAATGCCATCTTTTGAATCAGAAGATGCCATCTTACTTGATTATAGTGAAGGAACGACAAAGGAAGTCTATATTGATATCTTCGATTGGACTGAAACGGATGCCGATGTTTATGTTGCATTATTAGATGCTTCATATACATGGGATGATGTTGAAGAATCATGGGTATTAGGAGATTATTTTATCTATGTTTATGCCGATGATCAAACCTATGAAAACCTTGTGGTTTATGGGATTGGTATATATAGTGGAGAAGAATCAGGAAATACGGAGACACCTTATAACCCAGATGAACTAAACACGATTTTTGGATTTGATATTTACAAAACAATTCCTTCATTTGAATCTGAAGATGCATTATTGGTCAACTATAGTGAGCCCGGTTATAAAGAAGTTTATATTGATATCTTTGATTGGACTGAAACGGATGCCGATGCTTATATTGCATCATTAGATGCTTCATATACATGGGATGATGTTGAAGAATCATGGGTATTAGGTAATTACTATATTTATGTTTATGCAGATGACCAAGCCTATGAAGGTCAAATTGTTTATGGTATTGGTATTTATGGATTAGATGAAGGTTCAGTAGAACCCGTTGAAGGATTATATTATTCATTTAATATTCAAGATACAACGACTTCACTCACATCATCATATAAAGAAAATGTAGATGTGGTATTAAACTTTACTGGTTCTGAAGATAAAGCTAATATTAAAGCAAGCTTTATTGCTAATATCGTTGATACACCACCTACAGGGTTAACCAATGGTGTTATCTTTGCGTCTAACGTTAAAGATAATCAACAAGCATTAGCCTATCTTGAAATTGATACATTGGGTCATATGATTGATTCAATCGTGTTTGAGATTGAAGTAAGAGATAGTTTTTCAGAAAAATTATTAGGTGCAAAACTTCAAGTCTTTGATGGAACAACATGGGTTGATTATGCCCAAGGTGATTTCTATCAACAACTTTCTTCAGATCAAGTTTTAATCACTATCAGTGGCTTTCAATCTTCACACTTCAGATTAATATTTACTGGTGCAGGTTTAACAAGCAATGGTGGACAGTTTAAGATAAGTCAAGTTAATCTCTTCCAAAGTGAGGAAGTTACGATTTATCCAACATGGACAGATATGATGAACGTATTAAAGACTGAACTCAATTCTTCAGGATTAGATACTGTCTTACCTGAACTTGAAAACCTATCCTCAATACAATTAGAAAAAGTTGGAAATAAATCATATATCGTTAGTGGGTTATTTGCATATCCAAATTACAGCGAACTTGTAAGCGCATATGTCAATGAAATCATTACTCAAGGGTATATTCTTAACCAAGAATTATCAACAATATACAGTAGAGATGTTTATATACTCATCATTTCTGATGATCTAGCGTATGCAATTTCCATTAGTTCAGATGGCGAAATCGCATCAGTATTCTTTTTTCAATATGATCCAGTGATTGATGTAATTGAACTTAATAGCCTTTCAAAACAACAATCAATTAATGAATATGAGAAAGCAACCTTTGGTAAATCTGGTTTACCTTCTACAGGAGCATATGATGTTTTGGTTGTTCCAATTGAAATCAGTAGTCACCCTTTCCCAAGCAACTATAAATCACAAATTGAACTAACATTCAATGGAACATCAGAACAAACAGGTTGGGAAAGTGTATCAAGTTTCTACAAAAAGAGTAGTTATGGCTTACTAGATTTAAACTTTGTCGTCTTAGATAAATATACTACTGCTAACCCAAATACTTATTATGAAGGTATTGCTGATGGTGGTGGTGACCAATATGCCATTAAAGAAGCTTTACTTGCATTAGATCCAACCATTAATTTTTCAAATTATGATAGTAATCAAGATGGCGTGATTGACTCAATTGTTTTCATTTTCTCTATGCAATATAACTATGATGTTGATCCATGGTGGGCATGGGTTTATGCAGCTAAACACGGTGAAGCAGCTAATTCGACGTTTGATAATGTTTCTTTTGAATACTATATGTGGGCAAGTTATTACTTTTTAGAAGATGATCTTCCTGGTGGATATAATCCAAGTACAAATGCTGAAACATATATCCATGAATTAGGACATTTAATGGGCTTAATCGATTATTATTCATTTACATTAGATTACGGTCCAACAGGTGGATTTGACATGATGGATTATAATGCAGGAGACCATGGACCCGCATCAAAAGTCATTCTTGGTTGGCTACAACCCATGATTGCAGTCGAAGGAACTTATGAAGTGTCATTAGAAGCTTATGCATTAGATACCGACGGTTTAGGTAGCGCGATTGTAATTCCTTATAACTCAAGTGATCTTGCAGATGGTAATGCATTTGATGAATATATTATTATCATGTATTACACACCTGAAGGATTATATGATGCACATCTAGATGCAAGTTATGTTTTAGATCAAGCAGGATTAGTTATTTATCACGTAGATGCAAGACTTTATGAACGCTCAGATTTCTGGGAAAACTATTTCCTATATAATAATGATGGCGACTCAGATTTCTTTCTTGAAATTCTAGAAGCAGATAAAAACAATTCGATACCTGGCAACACGACATTCTCATTATCTGATATGCTAGTGTCAGGGCAATTAGATTTAAGTTCATATACATGGCATCAGGGAGGTTCTATGAACGTCTCTATAGAATTATTAAGCGCAGTATCAACAAGTAGTCAAATATCATTTATTTTAAGTGTTAACTAGTGATGACTAAATAGATTTTAAAAAGTAAAAAGAACTTGTTTAGAAGAGAAATCCAAAAACAAGTTCTTTTCTTTTCGTAAATTGACAATCATACACTTGAAATAAAGCGCTTTCATTGTATAATAGAAGTAGTGAGACAAAATAAGAGAAATACAAATGAATCGGATATTAAATGCTTTCTTTATTATGCCGAAACGATATCATTGAAAATCATTTAATCATTTATGAACGGTTATGTCTATCCGTTAGTTTTAACATGAACACGTGCGAATTTTCGCATTTATCATAAGAAAAGAGAGGTCTTTAAAATTGTTTAAAAGTGCGTATCTTATGGATGTTTTTGCAGATTTAACGAAGCGTTATCAGGATCAGCCAGAATTTCTACAAGCTGTTGAGGAGTTTTTATCTTCGATTGATTTACTGGTTGATAAAGATCCAAAAATTAAAAAACATGCGATTGTTGAAAGAATGCTAGAACCAGAACGAATTATTAAATTCAGAGTTTCATGGGTTGATGATTCTGGTAATGTTCAAGTGAATCGTGCAATGAGAGTTCAGTTCAACTCTGCTATTGGACCTTATAAGGGTGGGATTCGTTTCCATCATTCAGTGAATGAGTCAATTATGAAGTTCTTAGGTTTCGAACAAACGTTTAAGAACTCTTTAACATGTCTTCCTATGGGTGGAGCAAAGGGTGGTTCTGACTTTGATCCACAAGGCAAGAGCGATAATGAAATCATGAGATTTTGTCAAAACTTTATTCTTGAACTTTATCGTCATATAGGACCTCGTATGGATGTTCCTGCAGGTGACTTAGGTGTTGGGGCTAGAGAAGTAGGCTATATGTATGGTATGTATAAGAGAATTGAAAATGAATTTAGTGGTACATTCACATCAAAAGGGATCGAATCGGGTGGTTCTTTAGGAAGAGCTGAAGCAACAGGATATGGTTTGTGCTATTTTGTTGAAGAAATGTTAAAAACATTTAGAAATGATACATTTAAGAATAAGAAAGTCATTATTAGCGGTGCTGGTAAAGTAGGATCAATGGCAGCTGAAAAGGTTATTCAACTTGGTGGTAAAGTGGTTGCTATGAGTGATATCTCTGGAGTCATTCACGATGAAAAAGGCATTGACTTAAATATCATTAAAAAGCTTGCTAAAGAAAATACTCAAGTTATGGATAAATATAGAAGTTATCATCCAGATGCGATTTACAGTCCAAACACGAAAGATATTTGGAAAATCCCTTGTGATATCGCATTACCATGTGCAACACAAAATGAAATCTATTTAGATTCAGCAAAAGAATTAGTTGCTAATGGATGTTTCTTAGTTGCTGAAGGTGCAAATATGCCAACAACTAATGAAGCGACAAAGTACTTTAGAGATAATAATATACTATTCGCACCTGGTAAAGCATCTAATGCGGGTGGTGTTGCAGTATCTGGCCTAGAAATGGCACAAAATGCGATGTTCCAAAATTGGTCTTTTAAAGAAGTTGATGAAAAACTTCATGAAATTATGAAAAATATCTTTATAAAATGTCATGATGCTTCCTTAACTTATACAGGTAAACCAGATGACCTTATTACTGGAGCTAATATTGCTGGATTTATGAAAGTTTATCATGCGATGATTCAACAAGGTGTCTAAATCAATTAACTAAACTAGATTCAAGATTCTTAAAAAGGAGCAATTTTGCTCCTTTTTATTATATAATTAGACATGAGTTTGAATTGCGTGTTATGATGAATATAAGGCGTTTTTGAATGATAAGTATATATACTTAATCATAATGACAAGAGGAGACGACAACGATGAATCAATTATTAACTTTGTTAAAAGGAAAATGGAAAAATATTTGTTTATATCTTTTAGGTTTTTTTGTTTTAGGTCTAGGAGTTAATTTATTAAAAGCATCTAACTTAGGTACAGGTGCTTGGGATACTGTTTATATCAATTTATATCAACTAACAAATAAAGTCATGGGAATCTCTTGGATGACGATGGGAATGTTATCGTTTGCTATGAGTTTTACAATTATGCTTATCGTATTAAGTTATCGGAGAAAACTAGTTTATTTATGGATGTTAGTTCCTGTCTTTGGTGTTGCCTTATTCATTGATTTTTGGAATATTCTAATTTTTAAAGATCAACTTGCCACACAATTAGGATTTCAGATACTCTTTTATGCGATTGGTCTCATCATTTTACCTTTAGGTTTATCTTTAATCGTTATGTCAACATTTACTGCATACGTATTTGATGAACTAATGTTGATGTTTGTTAAAATCACTAAAGCTAAAAAAATCACTTATGTAAGATTAGTCATTGAGTTTATCGGTATATCAGTAGGTCTCATTATTGGATACTTTGCTAATTATATCTTTGATGGATCATTTGGGGCTGTCAACTTGGGAAGCTTGATCTTGACGTTTACGATTAGTCCCATTATGGCGATTTATTATAAAGTGCTTAAAATCAACCACAACAAATAGAAGAAGGATAAGATATGAAGTATATGGATAAGAAAGAAAACATGACACAAATTATGAAGTTTACGTTTTTTTCAATTTCTGCTGGAATTATTCAAATAGCATCTTTCACATTGTTATTTGAGATTGTTAAATTCATTTACTGGCCTTCATATTTAATTGCTCTTGTATTAAGTGTGCTTTGGAATTTCACTTTAAATCGAAAATTCACATTTAAAGCGGCTAATAATATTCCAATAGCCATGTCAAAAGTTGCTCTTTTTTATGTAGTGTTTACACCCTTATCAACGTGGTGGGGAGATGCACTAACAAAAAATGGGTGGAATGAATATGTGATTTTAGGAATAACTATGCTCATCAATCTGACGACTGAATTTTTTTATACAAAATACTTTGTTTATAAAAATGCAATTAATTCTGCAGTGAAAGAATAGAACTAAGTGGGGGACTATATGAATCTTATTAAAGAACAATGGAATGAATCTGATCGAAAACTTTTTTTAGAGTATCTTGAATCGTTTAGAAATAGAGAAAAAGAAGCGTGGTCAAAAAGAATTTTGAATACAAATATGGATGTTCTTTGTATACCGACTAAGAAGTTATATGAAATCTCACAAGAGATAAGTAGAGGTAACTATACATCATTTCTTGATTTAAAAATGTTTAATAGCTATGATTCGATTGTTGTTTATGGAAAAGTTATGTCTAAAATCAAAGATTTCAATCTAATGAAAACTTATTTAGAGCATTATCTTTTAGTGATGGAAAACTGGGCACATTGTGATCTTTTATCCTTTCAAGTAAATCAAAAAAACAAAAATAGTTTTCTAGAACTTTCAAAAAAATATCTTATAAGTGATCACACATTCACAAGAAGATTAAGTTTGCTTATCTTATTTCAAATGGTTAATGATGAAACCATTTTAGATAATATTTATGATTCTTTAAAATACTTAGAGAATGAACAAGCGTATTATGTCATTATGATGGCAGGATGGTTGTTATGTGAGTGTTTGATTAAACATAAAGAAAAAACAAAAGCATTTTTATTTAACACGCCCACATTAAATAAGAAAATAGTGAATAAAGGTATACAAAAATGCAGAGAAAGTAGAAGATTTTCTAAAGAAGAGAAAGAGGAGTTACTCATTTATAAGAGATAAAAATCTTGAGTTTGATGAATTCAAGTTGCATAAAGAGGGTATAATATGAAACATTTTGGGTTAAATATCAACGAAAGTAAATATGGATTTTTACTAACAAAAGAGAACTATGCCATTATTAATAAAAAAAGTTCTTTAAATACAATGACAGACTACTTATTTATTGATAAAAAATATGAGATTTTACCTAAGGATTGGGTGTTAGCATATTTCACTAAGATGCGTGATCATATTCTTTCATTACCAAAATATAAACTACAAGCATCATTGAAAAAGAGATTAGCTTTATTAAAAATAGAAATTTCGAGATATCAAACACTTAATAATGATCATCATTTATTGGTTTTAAGAGATATGTGGGAAAATGAAGAAACGAATCTTTCATTTGATGAATACTGTCACATACATATTTCAAAAATACATACGTATATGGAACCATTTGATTTGGATTTTGATATTATGGGTAGATATTATAAAGACTCCTGGTGTGAAGAACTCTATCATAAGGTGATGAAAAACTATGAACTCAATATGACTTATTTTCAATCACTTAATGAAGATGAGTTTAATCAGGGAATTGAACATTTTTTAAGTGTTCATCAAGAGTTTAAAGAAATTGAGGATTTGCAAGAGTACATGAATCGTTCAGGATACTTCATTATTGTTGTTGATAAGTATAAGCAATTATATATAGGTTCAGCAGCACATATCGGAGAAAGAATTAGACAACACTGGAATGGTAGAAAAGATTTTGATCGTTTGCTATATCCTGCAGATAGTTATGAATCCTCAAAGATTTCAATAGATAGTTTTCGAGCGCTCGATAGTACGCGAATCTTTATTTTTGAAACAGATATAGTGTTTCATCACGAAGAAAACTTTATTAAACAGTTTAATCCTAAGTTTGTGTTAAATCGCATCATGGGAGGAAAAATAACTGAATTATTAGATTAATTTTATTATTTAAGTGATATAAATTAATATAAGTTAAACAAATTAAAAAAGTATGAATTATCAACGAATGTTGATTCATACTTTTTTTATTGGGTAACCACAGCTCTTTTTTCAATATATCTAAATATACGAATAATAACATAACTAAAGAATAGATAAAATAAGGCAGCTAAGAAAAATGGATATATAGTAAAATCGCGAGAAACGACTTCTTTCATGTTTCTAAGCAATTCTGAAATGGCAATGACTGTTACAAGTGCAGTATCTTTAATGAGTGTAATAACCTCATTTGTGATTGTAGGAATTTCTTTACGAATAGCTTGCGGAAGAATAATATATCTGAAAATTTGAAATTGATTGGCACCCATAACTTGGCCAGATTCTTCTTGATCGCTTGGTAATGATTCAACACCAGAACGAATAATTTCTGTAAAATATGCAGCATAGTTTAATATAAAACCAACGTATGCGACCATCATTCGATCTAAGCGTATACCTAATACAGGTAAACCAAACATAAAAAAGAAGAGTTGTAACATTAATGGAGTACCTCTAAACAACCAGGTATAGCCTTTAATTATTTTATTGAGTATTTTACTGTTCTTATATGCAAACATTAAAATCAGTGCCAGGGGAAAACTAAATAAAAGCGTGATGAAGAAAAGACGAAGGGACACGAGTGCCCCTTGTCCTAAATACCAAATAACATTCAATAATTCTTCAATCATTTTAAGAAAATATCCTCATCAAACCATTTATTAGATATTTCTGCTGCTTTTCCATCTGTAATCATTTCCAAAATAACAGCATTGAATCTATCTCTAATATCTGTTGATTCTAGTCTAAAGCCAATGCCATAAGTTTCTTCACCAAAGTTATCCTCTAATACGTCATATTGATTAGGATTTTGACTGATAATGTAGCGGCCCATAATCTCATCAATAACAACAGCATCAATAGATCCATTAGAAAGTTCAACAAGCGCTAGATTAAATGTATCATAACGTTCATACTTACCAAGTTGATTAAAAATCGAACTTGCAGTAACAGCATCATCGGATGCACTACTGATTTGTACACCAACAGTTTTTCCAATCAAATCATTTTTTGTTTGAATTAATGAATTTGACTTAACCATAATAATTTGACTGTTTGCTAGATAAGGATTTGAAAAACTCATTTCCTCTAGTCTAGATTCTGTAATTGTTAATCCGTTCCAAATCATATCGATTGTTCCAGCATTAAGTTCTAAAACTTTAGCGTCCCAATCAATCGGTTGAAATCTAACTTCAACACCTAAACGTTTAGAGACCTCTTTTGCAAGATCCACATCAAAACCCACAAGATTTCCTGATGTATCTCTAAAACCCATCGGTGCAAACGTATCATCTAATCCAACAATGAAGTAACCGCGATCTTCGATTTCCTCAAACGTGTTAATAACTTTATTACCTTGACAAGATATTAACACAAATGTAAATAATAAAAGCACAACCAAACCAAATATTTTTTTCATAATTTATTTCACCTCGACTACTATTATAATTTAATGCTTTAGCATAGTAAAGTGGTAAAATAATGAAAACGTATTCATAAAAAAATGGCATTGATTTGCCACTTGGATTCATGTATTTATTTTTGTTTTATTCTTGATAAAGCGATGAGATAACCTTCTGCACCATATATTAAGGATTTGTTGACACGTGAGATTGTAGCTGTAGAAGCCTTTGTTTCATCGACGATTTGATGGTAAGGTATTTTTTCGTTTAAAAGTTTAGCAACTTGAAAACGCTGACCCATGTCTGATATTTCTTTGATGGTACAAACATCTTCTAAAAAACGCATCATTTCATCCTTGCTCTTTAATGTTAGTAGAGCTTCTAAGAGTAGATCAATATCTTTGTTATAGAACTTGGGTTGATACATAAGATCACCATCCTTTAATTTAGTATAGCATAAATTTAGAGGTTTAGCATACTGAATTAAGTAGGGTTGCTTATTAAAAAATAAAAATAAATTTGAAGAAATAGCGTTTTATGAAGTCATGAGTGATTCGTAAAAATAATACATGATATAATCAAAATAATGAATGTCTAATTATAAAAAGGAGATTAACCCATGATATCCAAATTGCATATATCACAAGAAATTAGAAAAGCACTTTATGAAAAGAAACCTGTAGTTGCCTTAGAGTCAACGATTATATCTCATGGGATGCCTTATCCTAATAATGTAAAAATGGCCTTTGAAGTAGAACAAATGATTAGAAATCAAGGCGCAGTTCCTGCAACGATTGCGATTATCGATGGAATAATTAAAGTTGGACTATCAAAAGATGAAATAGAATACTTAGCTAAGAGCAAACATGTTTATAAAGTAGGAAAAAGAGATTTTGGTTTTGTGTTATCTCAAGGTAAAACAGGAGCTACCACTGTTTCTGGAACATCGATTATTGCACATCTCGCAGGTATAAAAGTGTTTGCGACAGGTGGTATTGGTGGTGTACATCGCGGTGCTCAAGAAACGTTTGATATTTCAAGAGACTTAGAAGAATTAGCAGAAATCCCGATTGCTGTCATATGTGCGGGAGCGAAATCTATTCTTGATTTAGGACTTACTATGGAATATCTTGAAACAAAAGGAGTTGAAGTTATTGGATATCATACCAATGAATTACCGGCTTTTTATTCAAGAGAAAGTGGTTTCCAGGTTAATTATCGATTAGATACTCCAGAGGATATAGCTAAACTTTTAAGATCAAAGTGGGATTTAGGGTTATCAAGTGGTGTTGTTATTGCTAATCCGATACCTGAAGAGTTTAGCATGGATCATCACATGATAAAAGCATCGATTGATGAAGCACTAAAAGAAGCAGAAGAAAAACATATTAAAGGTCAAGATGTTACGCCATTCCTGTTAGCAAAAATAAAAGAACTTACAAATGGTGATTCCTTAGATAGCAATATCCAACTCGTTTTCAATAATGCTAAACTAGCAGCTCAAATTGCTAAATCCTTATTTACATCAGTTGTTGAAATATAACATTAAAGAAAAATACGCTTCAAAATTGAGGCGTATTTTTTAACCATTCATATAATTGTTCTCTTGTCATGGGTTTTGCAAAATAATAACCTTGAGCGTAATCACAGTTATACGTTTTCATAAGATTGAGAACGTCTTTAGTTTCAATACCTTCAACAACAACCTCATAACCAAGTCTTTTTGATAATGTGATGGTTGATTTTACAATTTCAGACATCGATGCATTAGATTCGATATTTTTA
>CAYJBI010000001.1:28560-41795 GCA_964368345.1 uncultured Mariniplasma sp.
TCGATATTTTTATCCCTAAGTTAACGAACTTTTCAAGCATCGTTCTACTATCATTTGGATTAATCATCAAAGTAGATTCTGTAAGTTCAAATTCAATCAGTTCAAATGGAACCTCTGAATCTGAAATAATACGATACGTTCTTTCATAAAATTTAGGATCATACAAATTTTTACCAGAGATATTGATAGATATAGGTATATTATAACCACGACTTATGAGCATTTTGCATTGATTTAGTGCTTCAGTTAAGACCCAATCAGTTAAAAGATGAATTAATTTTGTTTCCTCAATGAGTGGGATAAATTGATCAGGAGGAATAATCCCACGATTAGGGTGATTCCAACGTATGAGTGCTTCAAGACCATAAATTTCATGTGTTTTTATATTGATTTTAGGTTGAAATACTAAATAGGTTTGATGCTCAACTAAAGCATTTGAAAACGCTGCAAGAAGTTCATATTCTGTTCGTTTTTGATATTTGTTTTTATCACCTAAAACAAAGGGAAGATTATTGATTTGTGCATGACGTGCAGATATATCACTATCTTCAAAAATCGTTAAATCTAAAACCGTTTTGGTTTGAAAATGCATTGAACCACCAATTGAAAAATCAGCATACATAGGAATGTTGTGAATGTGTTTAGGTTGATTGAGTAACTTCATCAAAAGATGAAAATTTTCATCACGATGTGGATTTGGAATAAGTATCCATAGTTTATTGCTATCAGATTGTACGACGATGGAACCAATCTGTAATCCATTGATGAGATCTTCATAAATACTGCGAAGAAATTCATAATAGATATTGACACCTAAAAGGTCAATAATATTGTGGTGATTACTCAGTAAGACTGTATAGATAGCAAAACCGTTATTGAGAGATGGTAAATTCATCTGTTTAAGATAATTCGTATTTGGGATGTTAGTTTCCTGATTAATGGAAAGTAAGATCTGTATTTTATTTGCATCCTTTCTGAATTTATGAGATGCATACCCAATAATTAAACCGACAATCATAAAAATAAGAAGTCGGTAAACCCAGTTTAAAGGTTCTTGCATTTCACCTGTAAGGGTATCTAATGGCATAAGAGGGCCTAAAAGAATACCTGCTATGATACCTGTTAGAACACCAAAAGTGATTCCGTAATAAATACCTGCAAGAATGATTAATATATACATGGAATGAGAATAAACGTATTTAATACCACCTGTAGAGTAAACAATGAAATAGATAAGTGGTAGAGATAATAAGATGATGAAAAGAATGAAGGGTCTTTTTTTAATAAGTATCATGTCATTCTTTATAAAATCAAACCACTTAGAAGTATCTTTATTCATCCTTATTACACCTCTTTCTATTGCTTAACTTTAATCCTATCTTACTTTATTTTTAATAATTTGTATACAATTAAACCCTTCTTATGTTTTTTTTAGAATAAAACCTGTATGAAGATGAGATTAAGATATGTTACAATAAGGTATAAAAGTTCATGTGGGGGACATATGAAAAGAAAATATGTAAGAAAACTATTTAACACAAAATATCCATATGATTTAGAACATAGTGAAGCGTTATTTGTTCATGCTATGCGTGAAAACGCATGTTTTCACTATGCAAAGTGTAGTGATTATAAGCGTATTCTTGATGATCACAACTTTGATCCTAAGAATATTCATCAGATGAGTGATTTATATGACCTACCGTTTATTCCAACGTTATATTTTAAACATCATGAATTATTTTCAATGCCTCTATCGCGTATGCCGATTAAAGCAACCTCTTCAGGAACTTCAGGGATTAGAAGTAAGATTGGGTTGGACATGAGATCTTTATGGCGTGGATTAATGATGATTATCAGAATTTTCAAATACCATAAATTATGGTCACTTAGACCAGTTACATATATTATTTTTGGTTATGAACCTCATAGGAAGAATCAAGCAGGGATCGCTAAAACAGCGTATGGTTTTACTTATATTGCTCCTGCAAAGAAAAGAATTTATGCGATTCGATATACAAAAGATGGCTATGTGGTTGATTTAAATAGAATTAAAGAAGCATTTATTCAAGCTTCAAGTAAAAAGACACCTGTTCGTACGATTGGTTTTCCTGCGTATACATATTTTTTATTAAAAGATATGAAGGCTGAAGGTATAAAACTCAAATTACCTAGAGGTTCGAAGATTACTGTAGGTGGTGGATGGAAACAGTTCTATGCTGAAAAAGTTGATAAACAGGATTTTTATCAACTCGTTAAAGATGTTTTAGGAATTGATGAAAACGATTGTATTGAATTCTTTGGTGCTGTAGAACATCCAGTTTTATATACGGATTGTAGATATCATCATTTTCATGTTCCAGCATATGCAAGAGTTGTTATTCGAGATGTAGATACATTAAAACCACTACCACACGGAAATCTTGGTTTAGTAAACCTTATGACACCTATGGTGGATGCAACTCCTCTCTTATCAGTTATGACAGATGATTTAGGAATACTTCATGATGATAAATGTCCTTGTGGTGAAAAATCACCATGGTTAGAGATTATAGGAAGAGTAGGTATCAAGGATATTACGACTTGTGCCGCTGGAGCTGAAGAGATGTTAAAGAAGTAGGGGGTTCTTATGATTTTATATCACGGTGAAATTTTAGGTAATGAAAGACAACAAGAAGTATTAAAAACACTTAAAGATGAGTGTTATGATACATTTAATAATGGATGTAAGATTGATACAATGGATGTTATTTTAGCATGCGATAAACTTGCTCAAAAGGTAAAGTCTGGTGCGTTTGATGATCTTGTTTTACCTCTGCTTGCTGAATTTGATATTCCGTATGATTATTTTATTCAATCGATACCCATGTTTGAAAAAGAATCTTTAATTCGAAAAGTTGAAATCGAATTAGGAAAAGATTTTAATCATCTAGAGAATTTAGATGACTTTAATGAAAGAAAGATTTATCCTTTAGGTATCCTTTTTCATATTGCTGCTGGTAATGTTGATGCACTTCCAGCTTTTTCTGTGATTGAAGGTTTACTTGTAGGTAATATCAATATATTAAAACTACCTTCTGGAGATCGCGGAGTATCTGTCAAACTTTTATCTGAATTAATACAGATTGAACCTAAATTAAAAGATTATATTTATGTTTTCGATGTACCTTCAACAGAGATTGATACACTAAAAGTATTTGCTGATATTGCTGATGGTATTGTCGTATGGGGTGGCGATTTAGCAGTAAAAGCAGCTAGACAGATGGCATCAATAACAACAAAGATTATTCCATGGGGACATAAATTGTCATTTGCTTATGCTACGCTTGATGCTAGTGATAAAGAACTAGAAGATTTAGCACATCATATTTGTAGCACTGATCAGGTACTATGCTCATCATGTCAGGGTATCTTCTTAGATACAAAATCAAGAGAAGAATTAGATCAATTTGCGTTTAAATTTTATAATATCCTTCAAAAAATAAACCAAATGCATAAACCCGTTTCATTAGGAATGCGTGGAAAAAATACGATTCAACATTATTATGAAAAATTAGAACAGCATCAAACACATAAATCAATTTGGGCTGAAAATGGGATTAGTGTGATGACATCAGATGATGATCAATTGGAATTATCCATGCTATTTAGAAATGTTTGGATTAAACCATTACCAAGAGAAAACTTGATACATAAACTTAAACCACATAAGAATCACTTACAAACAGCAGCTTTGCTTTGTGACTCTAAAGATTTTGATGAATTAAGTCATAAACTGGCAAGTTCTGGTATTGTAAGGATTACAAAATCTTCTGATATGTCGCGTGTGATTATGGGTGAATCTCATGATGGTACGTACGCATTAAGAGAATATACACGGATTGTTGAAACATTTAAAAAATAAATTATAACAAAGACAACTGGAGGATTTATGATTAAGAATTTAAAGATTATTTTAGTGATGTTTTTATTAAGTGTGGTTTTATTTGGATGTAAAGATAATCATCATGAAATACCAGTTGATGAAACACCATCCATAGAAGTCCCTGAAGATGTAACATATGATTCTTTAGATGGCACATATTATTTGGTTCAATCGATTGATGCTAAAGTTAATCTCAATCAAACTGAAAAAATGGATGCTCCCTACCAGTCTTACGAACTTACAATTCAAGGCAATCAATTAAAAGAAGTATATACATTACATGGTATAACTATTTCAAAAGAATTTGAAATATCAATTCTAAACAATGAGTTTTCAATTATTGATGATAATCGTCGTTTTGCTTTTAATATTGAAGAAGGTACGATTGAGATTCAAGTTTTATTGAAAAACTCATTAGGTGGTTATTATGTATTTCTTGCAAAGGATAATAACAAAGAAATTACAAGCACTTCACTTGATGGGTATTATATGGTTGAAGAGGTTATAGGTAATCAAGGGGTACTTGAGTTAAATCATGCTTTCTTTTCTGACTTCACCTTAGATTTTTCAAAGAAAGATCAAGTAACAGTATTAAAATCTATCAAAGGGAAAGTATCAGAAACGTTTGTAGGAACTTACACACATACACGTTTAATATTACTCATCACACATGATGATGAGGAAATGGTGTTTTTCATTAAGGATGAGTTATTGATCTATTTTTATAACGAACCTACCGTAGGACAAGCAAAATATAGTGCATACTTATCACATCAAGAAGACAAACTTCATCCCATCTATGAAAAATATACGCATAGAAATTTAGACTATTCTAATTCAACGTTTTTAAAAGAAGAATTAAGAACAGATTTAGAGGAAAAACTTATACTTTTCGACTATAAATATTTTATTTCTGAAGCCTATATAACGCCATATGGTATGAATATTTATCCATACGTTATCGATGGGAGCAAATTATTTGTTATTTTAGATAATCAAATCATTTATTATCCGGATTATGTAAATTCAATGTATGGTTTAATCATTCAGGATGATTATGTTTATGGAACTGCGATTTCAAGTACTTATCCATCATATGATATTGTAGATAGCCTCGATCACCAATTTTTTGTAGCTAAAAATGACTCTAATCATTATATGATTCGGGTTAATCTAAGTTCTTTAAAAAATAATCACACGATATTTTCAAGAGTGAGTGAGTATCTACCTGATCCAAAGAATTACATCGGAGATTTTTATATTGAAATTGAATTAGAAGATTCAATGGTAAGTTATCAACTCTATGATGAAACGATGAATCTGTTAGCAGTTATCGCATATTCTAAAGATATAGAACTTGATCTAAATCTAAACGGGATGAAACAAGATGTTGCAACAGAGATTGAATCTGCAATAATACCAATGGTTATCGGAGAAACATATACTGTTGACGTTGATGATTTTATTCCATATAAAAACTATTACAAACTTGAATTAAAAAAAGGATTTTATGAAGTTAGTCATACCGAAAGTCGTGTTGATATTGAACTATTAAATATCGATTACAGTCTATCATCAATTACAAAAAATCATTCATTAGGAAGAAGTAATAGGTTTTCATTCGAAATAAAAGAAGATCAAACTATCTATTTAGAAGCTACGCATGATTCATATTATAATCAAGGATATGATATTACTGTCAAAGAACTGATTATAAACGATAATCCAATAGTCGAAGTTGATTTAGGTGAAACCTATGATTTTGAAATTGATTCTATCTTTAATCCAACAATCATTCGGTTTTCTGAAACAAATCCTCAAGCATATCATGTGATATTTACACCTTCAAATAAAGAAGATGTTTATCTTGAGATTGGTAATGTGGGTATCTTGTATTTATCTCCAACAGATATAATCGATGAAGTGTACATGATGGATGCAAACGAAGAATTACTCATTTACATCAGAACATCTGGTACGATTAAAATCGAATACCTAGAAGATGATCCGTATCAATCAAGTAAAGAGAATCCATACGCATTAAATGATATGACGGATGAGACTTTTGTTGCCTCATCAAGTTATCCTGAAGATGTCTTTATCTATCAACATACAGAAGGCATGTTTACCATTGATACAAGTTTATATGTTACAGCTAAGGTATATGATGAATTTATGAACGAACAAACTCTACCAATATCAACTGTTGGAACATATTATGTGGTAGTTCCAACACTTCATTATGACCATTTTTATACGACGTATCAAATTAAAGTATTAAAAATGCTTTCAGAAACGATGGTAATTGATGTAGATACATATTTTTATCAAGGATACTATGCGAAAGATCATCCTCAGAAATTTGAGTTCACCTTGACAGAAAAATCTCGTATTGAATTAAAATCAAATCAGTCATATGGATTAAATCTTTATCTTAAAGGCTCTAACAATGCTATTTTAGAAAATATTGAAGATTACATGTTTACCTTAACTGCAGGTGAATACTTGATAGTATATGATTCATATCAAAATTCTCATTTCACTTTATCATTTACAAATTTTGGTGAAAGTGATAAACCAGCAATTAATGAAGAAATAAGTAGTAAACCAATAACAATAACACTTACATTTGATAGCCCAAATGAAATATTCATGTTTCACTTTAGTATATTAGATAACGAATATATCAGTGTTCAGGGTAATGCATATTTCTTTAAATATGATCAAGGTTATACGGATGAAATGAAAGAAAACATTCGTTATGGATATAGTAATCTCAATGTTTATATTATCGTGATGCAAAAAGATGTAACAACTCCAAATATTAAAATCTTCACAGTATTTTTATAGATAGTATTTTATGTTATACTATTTTTTGGAGATGAAAAGATGAAAAATAAGATAAATCGATTATTGAATTGGTTTGAGAATCATTTTAATTTTTTGATTGAGTTACTTGCGTTTATAGGTGGTATATTTTGTATTTTATTTGCATTATTCATTTTTATCATGATGATGACAAAAGTTAATTGGATTAGTGAACTTAGTTTCGAACTTATTATACTTCCAGGAGTTTTTGGGTTTCTAGGAGTTATGATTCTGTTTTCACTACGCATTACAAGACATATGACAAAAGATGGGATGAATAAATGAAGTCGAGAAATCGACTTTTTTTCTATCAAAGTGTTATCATCTCCAATAGAGTTTAAAAATGTTAGAATATGAGTAGATAGAAAATATCAGGAAAGGAAGTCAAATCATGAACAAAATATTAGAACGTAGTGCAATAACACATGGTGGAAGAAATGGCACAATTACCGATATGGATTCAAAAATTGAATTAAAACTCACAAAACCTACTGAAATGGGTGGTAATAATCCATTTGGTACTAATCCTGAAGAGCTCTTCTCAGCAGGATATAGCGCTTGCTTTGCTAGTTCTTTGGAGTATTTGTTAACTAACGAAGGTGTTTTTTACGATCATCTTTCAGTAAAAGCTACAACGATGCTTATGGCAAACCCTAAGACTGGGTTTTCATTTCAATTGGTTGTTGATGCTAAAATTGCTGGAGTAGGTAAAGAAGTCGAAAAAAAATATATCGAAAAAGCTTATGGGTTTTGTCCATATTCAAAAGCAATTAAAGGGAACGTTGATATTTCATTTATTTAACGTGTATTAAGAGCAGACGAGGTCTGCTTTTTCTTTATACAAATTAAAAAACATATCGTATAATGGTATTAATACTATAAAAGAAGAGGTTTCTATGGCAAAGACAAAATTAGGCAGAAAACTTGTATTTGCATCCGCTGATATTTTTGGTGGAGGATCATTTAATATCATAAACTTTTTATATCCAGGATTTCTTGCTATAACCGTTGGGATTACTCCCTATTGGATTGGTGTAATCATGCTTATTGCAAGAATGTGGGATGCAATAACAGATCCCCTTATGGGCTATATTTCAGACCGCACAACATCAGGTATGGGAAAAAGAAGAATTTATATGATTATTGCTTCACCATTTGTTCTTATTTCGATGTACTTTCTCTTTTTCCCCTATTCATTTTCGGATAATGCACTTCGCATCATCGCTGTTTTATTATCCTATTTGGTTTTTACAACAGTTCAAACATCCATCATGATTCCCTATTATTCATTATCTAGTGAGATCTCAAGTGATTATCAGGAAAGAGCATCATTTAATTCATATCGCTTAGGATTCAGTATTTTTTCATCGATTTTATGTGTTGCTGTTCCTTCAATTATCGTTGGATTATTTCCTTTGAAAGAAACTGGTTATCAGGTGATGAGTTTATCGTTTGGGTTCATTTTTGCAGTTTCTGTTTTAATGACAGGATTATTTGCTAGAGAGGAAATTAAAACCCCCATCATAAAGACAAAGATATCAATAAAAGAAATGGCAAAACCACTTGGACTTAGACCATTTCGTCAATATTTAGGTATGTTTTTAGTTTTGCAAATGTCAATGGCAATTATGAGCGGACTATTCTTTTTCTATATTGATTACTACATTACAAAAGATTCAACTGCATTAGGAGAATCTTCGATGGTTGGATTGATTGCTGCAGCATTAATGTTTTCAATGCAAATTGTTGCTTTACCTATCTACTTAAAAATGATAGACAAAAAAGGAAAAACATATGCATATCGTTTTGGTGCATTTATATGGATAATCACAGCATTTTTTATTTTGTTTATTCCAGCAAATGCTAATCCAATATTTGTCTATCTTTTAGGTGCATTTATGGGATTTGGTATTTCTGGTCCCGGTTTAGTTCCACATACCATGTATGGTGATGTTGTAGATGCAGGACAGCTCAAATTTGGGGATCGTCTGGATGGCCAAATGAGCGGATTTACAAATTTTATTAACAAAATTGCACAAGCAATAGGTTTAGCTTTGGTGATGTTTTTAATTGGTTTTGCTGGATTTACTGAACAAGAACCAGGAGGACCATTAGTCGTTAGCCAACCAGATTCAGCAACACTGATGATTCGATTAATCATGGTATTTGCTCCTTTCATTTTTATGGGAATTGGAACAGTGATATCATTTAAATATCGCATTGATTCTAAAAAACAACATGAGATAACAAAAGCTTTGAAAGATGAAACTATCGATAAAGAAGATTTATTAAAAAGCATTTCATCATGAAAAAAACGAATTGGCTTTTAAACATCACTTTAGGCTTTTTATTAAAAGTTTTTGCCATCATTAAAGGGCAAAAAATAATTGAAAAAACAAAGATCGAAGGACCTGCGATTGTTTTATCAAATCACACGTCTTTTTACGATTTCATTTATACTTCGAGTGTGCTTTATCCAAAAAGAGTTACTTATCTTGCTGCAAGCAAAATGTTTTATGAGAAGAAGACAAGATTCTTCTTAAAAATTGCGCGAGCAATCCCCAAAAGTCTAATGCAAACCGATCCAGTTGCTACTTTAAAAGCGTTTCGTATTTTAAAGAAAAAGGGAATAGTTGCTATCTTTCCAGAAGGTCAAATATCTCCATCAGGTAAAACCTTGAAACCTAGCTATTCAATTGCAAAATTTCTTAAAAAAGCAGATGTTGATATTTTCATCATTAAACATTACGGAGCAGGATTAGTTAATCCACCATGGTCTAATAAAACATTTAAAGGAAAAATAGAAACAAAAGAATATTTAATGTTATCTCAAAATGAATTAAGAAATAAGTCTTTAGATGAAATTTATGATTTAGTTGTAAAGAACCTTCAGTATTCAAATTCGAATTATGTTCATAAGAATCACTATTCTTATCGATTAAATGACATTAAAAATTTAGAGAATGTCATTTATCAATGTCCAAAGTGTTTTCACGAAGGATTAATATCTGAAAAAAAACAACTTTCCTGCCCAAAGTGTGGTTATCAATTGGTCTATGATGTTCATGGTTTATTAAATCATGAAGGTGTTGATGTATTATTTGAAAAACAAGCTAATCGATTAAAAACTATAATTAATCAACATGTTAATTATGAATTATGTGGTAAGGCCAAGCTTATGTCCTTTAGAAATCAACTCCTATCTTTAGTAGGTGAAGGAACTTTATGTGTAAAAAGATATGAATATATCTATCAAGGAACTATAGATGGTGTTTATCAAAGATTAACTTTCAAGGTTGAAAATACACCAACATTGCCTTCTGATATTGGAAGAAATGTTCAAATCTATGAGGACGATCAAATCTATCAGTTTGAAATGGAAGAAGCTTATCTTCCAACGAAGTTTGTTCATGTATCTGAGCATCTATTTGCCATTTATAATAATGAACTGAGTTAATTCGTGTAAAATAAAAGTAGATAGTTAAACCATCAAAAAGGGGCGTCATATGAACATTTTATGTTTATCTGATATTCATTTAAAAAAATTGAATTCTATTGAAACAAAAAGACTCTTTATTTCAATCAACGATTCCAAGATAAATCACAAGAAAATTGATGCTTGTTTTGTTACAGGTGATTTTACTGAAACAGGTAGTGACGATGAATATGATATTTTCTTGTCTGTTATGAAGAAATCTTTACCTAAAGATACAAAAGTTTATGTTTCAATTGGAAATCATGAAAATTTAAGAGAATCAAGTATACCATCACATAAATTTAAAGATGTGTTTGGATATAACATCAATGATACCTTTGACTTAAACGGGTATAAAATCATAACTTTAGGAACTAAAAGAGATGAAGTATTTCATCAAGAAGACCTTTTTTGGTTAAAAAATGCGCTTCATGATGCCTCATTAACTGATTTAAATAAACCTATCTTTCTGTTAGAACATTATCCTCCTTTTAAGGATGTACCCTATAGCAGCATGCAAGGTCAAGAAAGTTTATATAACATACTTGAGCCCTATCATAGACTTATTCATGTTTCAGGGCATACTCATCCAAATTTAAAAGATTCACGTGTGATATCCATTCATCCATTTGTATCTTTTAATAATGGTTCTATGTCATGGCAAATTTATAAAGATGATTTGTATGTTCAAAAAAGTGAAAGACTAGCAGTTGGTCAATATGCAGTGATTCATATTCAAAACGATGAAAATATCTTTATATACTGTTATGAGATTGATGATGAAAAACAGTTAAGTAATCTTCTAAAACCACCGGTTCATATTCATTTTTCTAGTCTATCTAAATGAATATGATTTGGTATTTATTGAATCATAGACCATGTTTCTTCATTGAAAAGAAAATGAAGAAATGATAGAATAGTGTGTTAGTTTTAATTAGAAGTGAAGAATCACAATCTTAAAAGAAAGGGATATACTCGATTTTTTATAAAGTATCGAGTATTGAATCATAACAATGACGAAAGCAAATATAGGAATGATTGGTTTAGCAGTCATGGGTGAAAATCTCGTGATGAATATGGCATCTAAAGGCTTTACTGTAGCTGCATATGATATTGATGAAAATAGAGTGAATGAATTTGCATCAAATAAAGCTAAAGGCAAGAAAATCTATACTTATCATAATCTTAAAGATTTCACGGACTCACTTGAAAGACCAAGACTCATCATGATGATGATTCGTGCTGGATCACCCGTTGATCAAGTGATCGATAAGCTCATCCCTCTGATTCATCCAGGTGACGTTATTATTGATGGTGGAAATTCAAATTATGAAGATTCAAATAGAAGAATGGCTTATTTAGAATCTAAGGGCATTCATTTCGTTGGAAGTGGCGTTTCTGGTGGAGAAGAAGGAGCTCTTAAAGGACCTTCATTAATGCCAGGAGGCTCTATTCAAGCGTGGCCACTCATTAAACCTATTTTTCAAGGGATTGCTGCTAGTGTAGATGGTGAGAAATGCTGTGAATGGATGGGTGAAGAAGGCTCAGGTCATTTTGTTAAGATGGTACATAACGGTATTGAATATGGCGATATCCAACTGATTACAGAATCGTATCAGTTGATGAGAGATTTATTAAATCTATCTCATGAAGACATGTCAAAGATTTTTAAAGAATGGAATAAAACAGAACTTGATAGCTACTTAATCGAAATCACAGGTCAAGTTTTAGCATTTAAGGATGAAGATCAAAGTCCACTCGTTATGAAAATACTAGATACCGCTGGTCAAAAGGGGACTGGAAAATGGACAGCAATCTCATCTTTAAATCATCAGGTTGCTTTAACGATGATTACAGAAGCTGTTTATGCGCGTATCATTTCATCTAAAAAAGATGAAAGACTAGAAGCAGAAAGAGCATTTCCAAAACAAATTAAACCTTTTGTAGGAGATAAAATATCATTTGTTGAGGATATCAGAAAAGCCCTTTATGCAGCTAAAATCATTTCATATGCACAAGGATATGATTTGATGAAAGAAGCAGCTAAATCTTATGGGTGGCATCTAAACTTTAGTGGTATCGCAAAAATATGGAGAGGTGGATGTATCATTCGTTCACGTTTCTTGAATAATATTAAGGAAGCTTATGAGAAAAATCCACAATTAAGTCATTTAATCATGGATGACTTCTTCAAAAAGCAATTGATAAATCTTATTGAATCGTGGCGAAAGGTTGTATCAACTGCTGTTTGTCATGGTATTCCAGTGCCTGCCATGTCATCTGCTTTATCTTATTTTGATTCATATACCACAGGATCATTGCCTGCTAATTTACTTCAAGCACTTCGCGATTATTTTGGTGCTCATACCTATGAACGCATCGATCAACCTAAGGGTAAGTTTTTTCATACCAATTGGTCTGGTAAAGGTGGAGATACTTCCTCAACCACATATAACACGTAAAGAGGAAAAAATATAAAGTGATAACCATATGTTTGATGGTTTATTGATTGAAAACATAGCTTTAATAAAGGAGGTTTATGATGATTGGACATCTTGATCAATTAGAATCAAAGGTATTAACAAGCAGTGAAGTTCGTGATGCATCTATGAAGGTCCTTGTTTCTCCAAAAGAAGGATGGGAAGGATATGTCATGCGTGTTTTAGAAGTAAAAGAAGAAGGATATACACCAAAACATCAACATCCATGGCCACATATTAATTATGTGATTGAAGGCGATGGTGAACTCATGATTCAAGGAGAAACTCAAAAGATAAAAGCTGGTTCATATGCTTATATTCCAGGGAATACGTTGCATCAGTTTAAAAATGTGGGTAAAGGTATATTTAAATTTATATGTATTGTTCCTGAAGAGGGACATAAATAAAAAGGTGATTAATTTCACCTTTTTGTTATTTTAATAATCGTCTGACGAGTTTTTCTTTTTTCTTTGAATAGGGAGGATAA
>CAYJBI010000002.1:0-36163 GCA_964368345.1 uncultured Mariniplasma sp.
TTCAAGATCGACTTGAAGTTAATAACGGCATGATATTTGAAAATATCGTTGCACAGATGTTTACTGCCTTAAATAAGAAATTATACTTCTACTCAAGAGCGGATAATCAAGATCGGTCAAATACGATGGAAATAGATTTTCTAATCATAGATCAATCTAAACCAACTAAAATATCACCAGTTGAAGTTAAGTCTGGAAAAAACTATACAACGTCTTCATTGGACAAGTTTAGTATCAAGTTCAAAGACAAGCTTGGCAAAAAGTACATTATTCATACAAAAGATTTAACACAAAAAGATGAGGTTGTTTATTTGCCGGTTTATATGACGATGTTTTTGTAGGGGTATTGTTATGGAATTTAGCCAAAATTTTAAAATAATCAAAGGAGACACACTTACGCTAAAACTGATTGAAATTTGTGTTGCGATGATATAATTATTCCATTTTACTATTATGATATTTATTTAAACTCGATATCAAGTGCAATTGGTAAGATTAGTTAAACTACGAAATTCCATCAAAGCGTAAGAGTTGATCATTCATTAATAGGAGGAATAGACTATGAAACCACATGAACTATGGTCGTTGTTCTCATCAGATCCATCCATTTCCTACGAAGCGTGGCAATTTGGTGAAGATCCAGATAAACTTGCTACACTTGTGTTAGAAGGAACCAAGAAAGCGACCACATCATTACATCAACTTTATATCGAGACAGGTGAGAGTATCCCTCAAATAGATCAGTATAGTGTCATCATAAACTCTAGGGAAGAAGCTGTATGCATCATTCAAACAACGAATGTTCAAATTCTGCCATTCCATGATTTAACGGAAGAAATGGCTTTTATTGAAGGGGAAGGAGATAAATCTCTTAAATACTGGAAAGAAGTTCATTGGGAATTTTTTCGAAAAGAAGCTGCATCCATTGGAATAACTTTTACCAGCGATATGCTCATCATTTTCGAAACCTTCCAACTCGTGTTTCAACCACTCCAATGTCATATTGACGGAAGGTAATTTTAAATAAACAATCTGAGGAACAAAATTTCATCCAAAAGATGAAACGTTTATCATCGTAAAACAATTCATAGTTCAATCAATAAAAAAATGTATAAAGAAAAGTCAGTAATTCTTGCTTAATGTGCCCACTTTATTGACATAAAAATATACAATATGCTACTATCAATTTATAATTATTTATTTTATGGGGATACAATGAACAAACAGAAAAAAAGTATATATTCATTGGTTTGGTTTTTATCGCCTATTTTCTTTTCTTTTCTTTCAATCAGTTTTATGTTTTTTTCTATTTTAATAGTGCACTCATAGGGATATTGGTAATGAAAAAACTTGATAATGTTCAATCATATAATTTTAGATATATGATTTCATTATTAATAGTCATCAATTTCTCTCTAATTATTTCAGTTATTGGGGATTATCCTTTTAAAGGATTATTACCAATCATTTATTTACCATTTGGTTTATCGTACTTATCAGGATATCTCTATTTTTTATTTAAAGGCACTTATTGATTGCATTAAAGTTTTCTATTTTTCTTTTTCAAAATGAAACAAATTAAACGACCACGAAAATTCTTATTGCTTTTCAAAGGGTCGTTTTTTTGTTATTCTCGTATGAATCAATCATCCTTCATAGATAATACTTAATTGGGCAGATTATGAATCAATTGTAAATATCAAAATAACAGATTAAAGAGGTTTTAACACGACTAATCCAGCATGATATTTAGATGACTTGTAAATGGACTAACGAGTAATCATTATATAGCTTTTTATAGGAGTCATATGATGATTGGTGTTAATGTCGATATTATTAATTGTTGTATCGAAAAGGGCGAATACTCACTATTCAAGAGGGAAAACGAGTATTATAAAGAATGTAAAAACATTCATTAAAGGGTATAATAAAGCTTAATTAGTAGTTCTGGTATTTTATGGATTATTTAAATGTACTAGATCAAAAATTAAGAAATTCATATATAAATTTTGGGTTTAAAATGTCTTATACAACTGTTGCACGTCTGGTAACATCAAAAACAGCATTTTTGAGTTCATAGAAATACAGGCACTTTATTTTTTTGATTGATCAATTAGTTAATTTACAAGGTTAACTGTGTTCATAGTTTTATTTGGAATGCCTTTAATTATTAGTTTGACACCATAGAATCCAAATCAATTGATCCATAGAATATTTCTAAGAGGTTATTTAGTGAGAAAAAATCAATCAACAATTATGGTTTTATTCATCTTTTTGATGATAATTATCTATTCTGATTTGATGATCTTTCATCAGTTTTTTTCTACTAAAATTCTACAATACACAGCCGTCTTGGTATGTTTTATGATGACATTAATTTTACCTAATCGTACATTAGATTGGTTATTCGTTACAACTGCTTTACTCTTTACAGTGATTTCTGATACATTTCTAGTTCTTCTTGAAGGTTATCAATTAATCGCTGTCATCTCATTTTGTGTTGTTCAATTACTTTATGCCATTCGTCTTTGGTATAGCGATCAATATCGTTTTACCCATAACGTTATATTCAGAATCATATTTCTAGTATTGATGGAAATACTTGCATATGCAGTTCTTAAAGAGAAATACGATTTTCTTATTCTTATAACAATTTTTTATCTATCGCTTTTAATTGGAAATATCGTACATGCAATAACTTTTAAAAAAGAACAAGCACTCTTTTTAGTTGCTTTAATTCTATTCTTATTGTGTGATCTTGTTGTTGGGCTATCAGTAAGTGATAACTATCTTTCGATATCTTCTTACGCAATCATTGGTAGAATACTTGATATACCTATTAATCTCGCGTGGTTTTTCTATTTACCATCACAAGTTTTAATTGTTCTAAGCGTTTATCTAAGACCAAGAAGAGGGTTGAAAAATAAAAATGATCTTATATATCATGTTAAAACTTTTTAAATAATTAATCACTTTTTATAAAATGTTTAACAAAAACCTCATGATGAGTTAAAATAGATATGCTTAGAAAGGTATAAACATATATGAGTATCATTGATGAGTATCAAAGATTCATAAAAAAATATCCGAAAAGTACATTTCACTATCGTGGTGATGTTTTAGGTTATCGCCTTTTTGGTTCTGGTGAAAAACTCATTGTACTCTTAATTGGAAACAGTATGTTTGCAAGCGATGCTTATTTTAAACTTCAAGAAGAACTATCTAAATATGCACAAATACTCACAATAGAAGATATGACAATGAAAATCTCAATCGATCGTATTACTGATTGTTTGTCTTTTTTAATCAAATTGTTACAGTTTAAAAAAGTGACGCTACTCGGTATGAGTCATGGTGGTGGTATCGCACAAGCTTTTGCAAGAGACCACGCGAGTCAAACCGAAAATATTATTTTATATAACACACTAACAAAACCAAAAAAACATAGTGATGTATCAAAAACCATCATTGAAGGAGTTCTAAAATCCATTGATGAGTTGAAGGAATTAAGAAAAATACTTCCACTTAATTCAATTAAGCTAACACTGCTTAATCAAATTAGAGAAGCATTATCATCTGATGATGATTACGAACTTTTTGAGCTTTTAGTGAGCAAATACACAGAAACAAATGAGAAACAACAGATGGATATTATCAAAGACCTTCTTAGCAATTATGCGTTTGACAAATCTGATTTTAAATACCTTAACTATCGTTCACTTATATTTTATGGCTATGATGATGACCCACTTGGAGGTAGTGATTTAATCGAATCCCTGGTGGATGTCATGACAAATCCAGTTTTGAAGTTCATAGATACAGATAGATTCCAATTAATACTAGATCCTTTACTCATGGTTGACGCTGTTATCGAATTCATGAAATTCAAACAACAAAAAAGCGCTTTATAAAGCGCTTTTAATGACTATATATGATTTGTATAGTATAGCTTGATCAGGTGTTAATATAGTCTTTACCAATGTACCATCATCCTCATATTTTGTTTCAAGGATGGTGTTATTTTCTTTAAGTTTATTATAGATGTTTCCTTGATCAAATGGAATTTTCAAGATATGAATCAGACTTGATTTATAGATATGCCCATAAATAGCTTGTATGACTTGATCAATATTTTTCCCGGTTCGATTCGATATAAAGATATAATCTTCTTGAAGAGGTGGTGTCGTTAATGATATCTCTTCTTTTGTTAATATAAGAATACGTTCAATATGATCGGCATGAATCGATTTTAAAACGTCTTTAGTTGTATCAATTTGTTTTTGATCAAAATAACAACCATCAACAACATGAAGTAATAAATCTGCATTGATGACATCACTTAATGTGGATTCAAAACTTCTGATAAGTTCATGAGGAAGTTTTGATATAAATCCAACTGTATCAATCAAAATAAAAGGTGGATTATTATCTTTTTGTAGTCTTTTGGCTTTTGTGTCTAAAGTAGCAAACAACATATCTTTTTCAAATACAGGTTCAGAAGGATGATTCAAATGTTTTGATAAAGAATTCATAAGAGATGATTTTCCTGCATTCGTATAACCTACAAGTGCAACAACTGGAATCCGATTTTTTGCTCTTTGCTTTCTAGAAACGTTTTTTTCTTCTTTAATCTTTTCAAGTTCACGTTTAATGAATGTGATTTCCTGTGATAATCTTCTACGATCTAATTCAAGTTTTGTTTCACCAGGGCCTTTAGCATTATAGGATCCACCACCTTGTCTTGATAATGAATTACTCATGCCAATAAGCCGTGGTAATAAATAAAGTTTTTGAGCTAACGCAACCTCTAATACAGCCTCTTTAGACTGTGCTCTTTCTGCGAATATCGATAAAATAAGAAAACTTCTATCAATCACTTGAACATCTAAGTCTTTTTCTAGATTCTTTAATTGTGCAGGAGACAATGTATCATCGAATATGACAATATCAATATCAAGAACATCAATCATTTGTTTGACTTCTTGAACCTTACCACTACCAATATAACTTCTAGGTATAATTTCTTTAGCGTTTTGAACAATTTTGTCTTTCGTTTTAATGTTGAGCGCAAGTGCTAAATGCTCGAGTTCAACAAGTGAATTCATCGTATCTTCATACGATTGTTTGTAGGCTAAACCTACTAATAATGCTTGATCCATAAATACCTCTTTCTTTTTATAAGACTGCTTAAAATAGTGCACATGAATAATAAGTGCAGTCTAACTGTCAAAATGACCAAGAAAGCCTAGGATCAAGGAAAATATACGTCTTTTGATGAGAAAACGTGGTATCCGTGACCTAAGGCGAATTAGCGTAACACGCTAGAAGTAAGTGTATTGTACATGTCGATACCTCCTAAAGCTTGTGATTTGCTCACTATTCCTATTATATTAGTTTTACATAAGTTCTGCAATCAAACATGATATTTTCTCAATGACAGTATCGTTTGATATGATATAATAGATATAGTTCAAAGGAGTGCGATGCTATGTTGTTCGGGGTTCCTATTTGGAAAGTACTTGTTGATGCCTATTTTGTATGGGTACTCGTCGTTTTTCTAGTTAAATTTCTCTTGTCAAATAAACGTATGCTATCGATTGCATCGTCGTTTATACTTATTTATGTATTAGCTCTTGTTGCTAATTATTTTGAACTTTTAATCAGTTCTAAGGTTTTAGGATATCTTACAGAATGGTTACCCATTTTAATGATTGTTATCATGGCTCCAGATATAAGAAGATCCTTAGAGTTTGTTTGGAAAGCTGATTCAAGAAATGAAAATGTTGTGATGGGTAGCGAAAGAACGAAACAAGCGATTGTTGATGCATCAATGTATTTATCAAGTCAACAAATTGGTGCGTTAATGACGATTGAAAAACATAATACGCTTGACCAATATGCTGAACGTGCAATTATGATGAATAGTGAAGTCTCAAAAGAAGTTTTAATAAACATCTTTACACCGAATACACCACTTCATGATGGCGCAGTCATTATTCGTGGAGATTCAATATTATGTGCTGGAGCTTACTTTGTTTTATCAGATAATCAAAACTTTGAAAAAACAACAGGATCAAGACATCGTGCGGGTCTTGGTATTAGTGAAATTACAGATAGTTTAACAATCATTGTATCAGAAGAAACGGGTAGTGTTTCTATAGCAGTTGAAGGTATAATGCTTAAGATTAATGATCGAGACAAATTGATGGAATACATCAATATGTTTATGAAATGAGGCGAACAAGATGAAACTATTAAAAAAAATATTAACGTTTATCTTCGAACCTCTAAAAGCTTTTGCTAATCGTAATTTAGCAGAAAAAACATCCAATTATTTTAATAAGAACAAATGGATGATCTATGTTTTATCGTTTGTATTAACAGCACTTATCTTATTTATCACATACGCTTTGAAAATATCTTGGTGATTTTATGCTACAACATCCTATTTACCCTCTAATTATCACTGTTTTTACATTATTCATGGTGATCATTCAGAGTATACAATCAGAGAAAGTCCTTAAAAACCGACTTGTCATCGGTTTTTTGAACATGGCAATTGCAGTCATGGTGCTTGTTATTTATCGAACCATGATTCTTGGAAACACCCTCTATGAAGAAATCTATATTGGGTATAATTTCTTTGTTTATGCTTTCTTTGTTTTAATTCTTTATTCAACATTCAAAACAGCTATATTAAAAGCAAATCATTATCAACTCTTTGTCAAATCAATTAAAAATTCAAGATGGAACACCTATTATGTTGTTGATGGTAGAGAAAGAATTAAAGATATGTCTTCAAGTCTTCTAAAAGAAATAGGATTTGAAAAGGAAGAAATTATTGGCAAAAAATTATTTAGTATTCTTAATAAAACCATACGTTTTCAAAAACTAAATACACAAGAAGTGAACAATCGACAACTTGAAAGTTATTACATCAGTTACAAAGAAAGAGCAAAACAAGGTGATTTTGAAGTTGAGGAGTTAACTTTCTTAAACGTTGATGGAAACCCCGTGATTCTTCACATGGTGATGCAGCCAGTTTATGCTCTTGGTAAATATAAGGGAAGAATTTGTGTTGGTGAGAAAAAATCAAATTTTGATATGCTCGCTGTAGAAAAAGAACTCCAAGAAAGAAATCTAGAGCTAGAAAGCATTAGACATAAGTTTATTGCTACCCTTGAAATTTCCGAAGAAGGACTCTTTTATATTGACCTTGATGAACGTATTATTTGGGCATCTGATAAACTTGTAGAATACTTAGATCTTCCAGGAAACACCCTTGATTTAACAGATTTTAGACGCATGATTGAACCAGAAGATTTAAAGAAGTATTTAGCATTACTAGGCGATTTAACCATTAATAAAAAACAGTATTCAACATCATATCGCATCATGATTAATGGTAGATACACATGGTTTAAAGAAAAAGGAAAAAGACTTTTTGAAGATACACATGCTGCTGTTATTATGGGAACACTTAATCCTATGAAAACAAAACATTATATTTCAAGTAACATTGATGAGCTTGATCGTTTGAAAGATGATCATGAACTTATGGTTTCGATGAATAAGTTATTTAGAGATAGTCGGTACTTCCAATTGGTTGTTTTTAAATTAAAAAATATTCCTAAGATTAATGAAACACATGGTCGTGAAGTTGGTAATATGCTTATGGCTGAATATATAAAGAAAATGAGAATGTCATTTGTTACTGAAAGTGGAGATATATTTAGACTTTCAGGTATCGAGTTTGCAGTTACCATTACTGATCCTAGAAAAATAGATATTTTACAAAATGGTATTAAATCAAATAAAACATTTTTAAATCTTGTCATGCAATACGGCTCTTTATCTGTTGAACTTGAAGTCTTTGCAGGAATTGCAATTGGTGGAAGTGATGCTCATGATGAACATAAACTTTATCAAGCATGTGCTCAAGCTTTAAAAATTGCAGAAAACCCACAGTTTTCTTCCCATGGTTGTTATTACAAGGATATTACCTCATGACAAAATCAGAGTTAAGACAACACATGATCAAAGAAAGACTTAATCTTTCAGATGAATTGATTCAGATCAAATCAAAGACCATTATTAGTCGTATTCGTATGGATCAACGATACAAAAAAGCAAATACGGTTGCTTTATTTTATCCGATGAAAAAAGAAGTTCATTTATTAGAACTCCTACAGGATTCAAAAACATTTCTTTTTCCGCGTGTTGAAAAGGATGGCATTCACTTTTATCCTGCAGATTTAACTACTGATTTTATCAAATCGCCATTTGGTGTGATGGAACCTAAAAAAACGATTCACATGGATGAATCGATTGAATATATGTTAGTACCTGCACTTGCGATATCTAGTGATTACTATCGTATTGGATATGGTAGGGCGTATTATGATCGTTTTCTTATAAAACATAGACCACAAACTGTTGTGGGTGTCATTTTTGATTTTCAAAAAATATCTTCTTTTCAGCATGATGATCATGACCAAAAAGTCGATGATGTGATTGAGGGATAATGTATGAATACAGCACTGATTGTTGCTGCTGGTGCAAGTACCAGAGCAAAATTAAATCAATCAAAAATACTCTATGAAATTAATCATAAACCATTATTTTTATATAGTTTAGAAACATTTAAAAATCTTGGATATGATATTGTTTTAGTTGTTTCAAAAGATGATATTAATGAAGTTAAAAAATATGTCACTGAAGATATAAAACTTGTTATTGGTGGTAAAACAAGAAGTGAATCGGTAATGAACGGTTTAAAGGCCGTTGAAACACCTTATGTTTATATTCATGATGCAGCGAGACCCTTGATTTCTAAACAAACCATTCTTTCGATAGAAAAAGTTTTAGAGTATCGTGATGCCGTGATATTAGCTGAAAAAGTGACATCTGCACTCAAATTATCTCAAGGATCAAACCTTGAATCGATGAATCGTGAAGATTATCTTTTAGCACAAACGCCTCAAGCGTTTCTCACTGAAAAAATCAGATATGCTTATTTAAGAAATACGGATAATTTCGATGATGATATTGCGCTTTATCAAAAGTTTTATCCAGAAGATAAAGTTCACGTTGTCATTAACGATGAACCGAACACAAAGGTTACATACCCACAAGATTTTATCTATATTAAAGCAATACTTAAAGAAAGGGATGAACATATGCGCATTGGTCATAGTTTCGATATTCATCAACTCGTCTTTGATCGTCCTCTTTGGTTAGGTGGAATTGAAATACCTTATGAAAAAGGACTTTTAGGACATAGTGATGCTGATGTTTTATTGCATGCCATTAGTGAAGCTATTTTAGGAGCTCTTGCTTTAGGGGATTTAGGAACTTATTTTCCTGATAATGATCCAAAATATAAAGGCATTGATTCTAAATTAATTCTAAAAGAAGTTCAAACATTGATGATTGAAAAAGGATATATGATTGGTAATATTGATGCAACAATCTATGCAGAATTACCGAAACTTAATCCACATATAAAAAATATTAGAGAAAGCATATCAAAACTACTTTCTATTCCGATTGACTTAGTCAGCATTAAAGCAACCACTTATGAAAAGATGGATGCTATTGGTGAACAAAAAGCAATGGCTGCAGAAAGCATCGTTTTATTGAAGAAGGTGTAAATATGATTATTGATACTGAATTTGGACAATTCGAACTGATTAAAAATTATCGTGATGCATTTGATCTTGTCAAATTTCAAGAACGTTACGTTGATGTCGCATTTGATCGCTATACGTATTTAGTCGGAGATATGTCATCGACCTTATTACGCATTAAAGGTTTTAACTCAGATCCCAAAAGTCCTAATGGCTATAAACGTATTCCAGACTATTTAAATGAGTCTTGCAGTATGAATTGTGCACATTACGTTTTAAAAAGAGTAAAACCTACCGAAGATAAATGATATTATTTGAAGATTTATCTTCAGTGCGTTATACTATCTATGTACAAAAGGACAGGTGAGATGTATGGATGATACAAAAGAACAGGTTTTAGCACTCATTACTAAAGTAAGACCATATCTACAACGTGATGGTGGCGATATCGAAGTCATCAATGTGGAAGATGGTATTGTTTATGTTAAAATGCTAGGTGCTTGTGATGGTTGTATGGCGCTTGATGTAACCTTAAAACAAGGGATTGAGACCATGCTTTTAGAAAACGTACCAGGTGTTATTGCTGTTGTAACTGTTGACTAATAAATGAGGGGATTTGTTCCTCTCATTTTTATGTCTTAAAATAATAAATATGATATAAATGAGATATTAAAGGTGGTTATCTTATGAGTAGAAAAGTAGGACTTGTTGTTGATTCAACATTCGGATTAAGTCAAGAATTTATTAAAGAACATCAAATTTCTGTTGTTCCACTTAGGGTATTGATTGAAGACAGAGAATATGTCGATGGAAAAATCAATCCCGAACTAATCGTTCAAGCACTTCAGCATGGGAAACTTGTTAAAACATCTCAACCTGCACCAGAACTTTTTATTAAAGCTTATCAAGAGCAATTAGAGTATTATCCAAATGTACTATGTTTAACGCTATCTAAAACGTTATCGGGTACTGTGAATAGCGCAACACTCGCAAAAACGATTTTAGAAAATGAACACGTCTTTGTTGCTGATAGCGAATCAACCATTAATGGCAGTATGTATCTATGTGAACAAATGATCAATTATCTAAATGAAGGACATTCAGTTTATGAGGCCTTACAGTATTTAGAAGAAATTAAAGATAAAGGATCACTGATCTTTACGGTTGATAATTTACAGGTTCTTGTTCATAATGGACGTTTAAGTAAAGTTAAAGCAATCATAGGCAATGTTCTTAAAATTAAACCGATTCTTCGTTTTAGACGTGGTGTTCTTGATATAGAACACAAAGTTCGCAGTTTTAAAAATGTTATTTTATACTTAACTGAAGAAGTTAAAAAGCTAATGAATTTTGGAAAAGTTGTTGTCTATATCGCATATGTAGATCGCAGTATAGAAGCCAAAGAATTAGAGCATGAACTCTATCAATTAGGAGATCAGGTGAGCGTCAAACTCACAGGAATCATTAGTCCAGTTATTTCAGCACATGTCGGATTAGGTGGATTAGGTATATATTTGACGAACGAATAGCGAGCACTGCTCGTTTTTCTAATTCTCCTTAAGAGATATGAAAATATGATATAATACTTATCGAGGTTTTTGATATGAAAATTAATGATCAAATCGTATGTAAAATTACTGGAATTCAATCGTATGGTGTTTTTGTTTCCTACAATGAATATACCGGACTCATTCATATCTCTGAAGTATCTGATCAATTTGTTTCATCGATTGAAGAGATACTTTGTATTGGAGATGAAATTGAGGTCGTTGTTTTAGATATTGATGAAGAACAAAAACGACTAAAATTATCATTTAAGCAAGCAAACCCTATCCATCCAAAAATAAAGAAGATGGTTAAAATTAAAATAGGATTTCATTCATTATCAAAGGCTTTACCACATTGGATTGATAAAGCTAAACACAAAGAATAGAGGAAAAAAAGATGTCACACATTCAGTTAAACATTGAAGATGTACGTTCATTTCTAAATGAACAACCAGAAGCATTACAAAAACAAGTTAAAGTAGTTCATAAAATGATTCATGAAAAAACAGGAAAAGGTCATGATTATTTAGGATGGTTAGATCTTCCTAGAGATTATGACAAAGAAGAATATAAGCGTATTTTAGCAGCTGCTAAGAGAATACGTAGAAGTTCTCAAGTTTTAGTAGTTATTGGCATTGGAGGATCATATCTTGGTGCTAAAGCTGGCTTAGAATTTTTAAATGTTCCTTTTAAGAAAAATAAACTTGAAGTTGTATTTGCTGGACACCAAATGTCAGGTTCTTATTTAAATGAACTTGTTAAGTATTTAGAAAATAAAAAATTCTCAATGAATGTTATTTCTAAATCAGGGACTACAACAGAACCAGCCATTGCTTTTCGAGTATTAAAAAACTTACTTGAACAAAAAGTAGGTAAAGAAGAAGCAAAAGAAAGAATTTATGCAACGACTGATCGTAAACGTGGTGCACTTTATACCGTATCAAAGGAAAATGGGTATGAAACATTTGTTATTCCTGATGATGTTGGAGGACGTTTCTCAGTTTTAACTGCAGTTGGTTTACTACCATTAGAAGCTGCAGGAATAAAGACAAAAGATATCTTGAAAGGTGCAAAAGATGCATATACACAGTTTAAGAAAACAAGTCTTGAAGAAAATGAAGCGTATCTTTATGCTGCAACACGTTACCAACTCTATCAATCAGGTAAAAAGATTGAAATGCTTGTTGGCTATGAACCTAATTTATTATTCTTAAATGAATGGTGGAAACAATTATTTGGTGAATCAGAAGGTAAAGATAATAAAGGATTATTTGTAGCTTCAGCAGGCTTCTCAACAGATCTTCATTCACTTGGACAATACATCCAAGAAGGTGAACGTCACTTGTTTGAAACAGTGATCAAAGTAGCATCATCTTTAACGGATGTGATTATTCCAAAAGAAGAAAATGATCTTGATGAACTTAACTATATCAGTGGTAAACCTATTTCTTATGTCAATGAACAAGCATTAAAAGGCACGATGATGGCACATAAAGATGGTGGAGTACCTAATCTTTTACTCACCATTCCACAAATGGATGCTTATACATTTGGATATCTTATTTATTTCTTTGAAAAAGCATGTGCAATGTCTGCTTATCTTTTGGATGTGAATCCATTTAATCAGCCAGGTGTTGAAGCATATAAGAAAAACATGTTTGCACTTCTTGGTAAAAAAGGATATGAACATATCTTAAAGTAGGTATAAAATGAAAGTTAAAATCACATATTCAGAAAAAGAAACCGAAGCTCTAGGTTATGAGCTTGGTTTACTTTTGAAGGATGAGCCTAAAGTTGTTATTCTTTTAGATGGCGACTTAGGGTCTGGAAAAACAACACTCACGAAAGGCTTAGCTCGCGGTTTAGGTATTGAAGCAGTTGTTAATTCTCCGACCTTCACGTTAATGAAAAAATATAAATCAAAAGATAGGCTAAAAACCCTCTATCACCTTGATCTTTATCGATTAGAAGGTGTAGGGAGTGATTTTGATTTAGAAGAATATATTGATGGCAGCGGAATGATTGTTGTTGAATGGCCATTCCAAGTCGAAGATTTGTTGCCGAAAGATTATTTACTGATTAAAATTAATAAGATATCAGAAACAAAAAGAGAGTTCACGATGACATGTGTTGGTTATCCATGTAAACGTGCGGTGCAATATATATGAGAACATTATTTTTTGATGTATCAACAAACGTGATGTATGTAGGTCTTGCTAAAGACGATATTTTAATCGATTATAGTATTCGCATTGCATCGCGTGATCACGCAAAATATTTGGTTGATCGTATCGACCAAGTTTTAAAGCGTAATAAACTTACTTTAGATAAAATTGATGAACTTATTATCGGTTATGGACCAGGATCTTATACGGGTATTCGAATCGCAGTTGTTGTAGGAAAAATGCTTGCATATGCTAAACATGTTAAATTAAAGGTGATTAGTTCACTCTTCTTTATGACATCAGGATATGAAAACAAAGTAGCTGCTTTAATCGATGCGAGAAGAGGATATGTTTTTTCTGGTGTTTATGAAAACGGAAAAGTTCTATTAGAAGATGGATATCGCCTTTTATCAGATCTTCAAGAGAATCCTATTTATCAAAAAGCTCAAACCGTTTTTATTGATGATCGTAGTTTTATGGTTAATCCTAAACTGATTCGTATGAATAGTACGTATGTTTTAGATATCCATGGACTCATACCTAATTATTTAAGAAGAACTGAAGCGGAAAACAATTATGATCAGAAACGCTAAAGTTGAAGATATATTAGAAATTGTTCATCTTGAACAAACTGTTTTTCATGAATCACTTGGTGAAACGTTTTTATTTGATGAAATCACGCTAAATCCATTTTCTCGTATGTTTGTTATCGAAGATGAAACAGGATTTGCTGGATTTATCGGTTTAAGAGTCGATGAACAAGCAGAACTGATGAATTTTGCAGTCGTCCCTAAGAAACAGAATAAAGGTTATGGAAAAGCACTATTACGTTTTATTATCGAGTTATTAAAAAATGAAGGTATTTCATTTTTAACACTCGAAGTTAGAAAAAGTAATGTCATCGCGCAAAAACTCTATGAATCGTTTGGATTCAAACGTTCTCACATAAGAAAAGATTATTATAAAAATGAAGACGCTTATGTCTATATCAAGGAGGTGAACGAATGATTATATTAGCTTGTGAATCATCATGTGATGAAAGCTCTGTTGCTATTGTCAAAGATGGAAAAGAAGTTTTATCACATATTGTGTTATCACAAATAGATATCCATCAAGCATTTGGTGGTGTTGTTCCTGAAATTGCATCAAGAAATCATGTCGTTCATATGACACGTATCTTTGATGAAGCTCTTCATCAAGCGAATATTGAACCTAAAGATTTACATTTAGTTGCAGTAACAAAAGGTCCAGGATTAATTGGTTCACTTCTTGTTGGCATTAATGCAGCAACGGCTTTTGCCTATGCGCATCAATTACCTTTAATGGGAGTTAATCATCTACACGGACATATTTATGCAGCAGGGATTGAACACGAGATAAAACTACCTGCACTTGCTTTATTAGTTTCTGGAGGACACACAGAACTTATTTATATGAAAGAGCACATGTCTTTTGAACTTTTAGGGACAACACAAGATGATGCTGTTGGAGAAGCTTATGATAAGGTAGCAAGAACATTAGGGTTAAGCTATCCAGGAGGCCCTATGGTTGATCAACTTGCACACAAGGGAAAAGATACTTATCAACTTCCAAGACCATATTTAGATCGAAAAGAATATAACTTCAGCTTTTCTGGATTAAAAAGTGCAGTCATCAATTTAGTTCATAATGCAGAACAACGTGGGGAAAAAATTGATATTAATCATATGTGTGCATCTTTCCAAGCCTCAGTTTTAGATGTTATTATTGAAAAAACGAGATTAGCTTCAGAGAATTATGATATTAAACAAATTATTGTTGCTGGTGGTGTTGCAGCAAACAAAGGATTAAGAAAACGTATCATAAATGAAATTAAAGATAAAGAGATTATTTTTCCAAGTATGGAATATTGTACTGATAATGCAGCAATGATTGGTGCTGCAGCATATTATCAGTATCAAAAAAAGGGTGCTCTTCCGAATTATTTACTCGGTGGAGAATCTACCCTTTCTGTTGATGATGAAGGCTAACCATGCCTTTTTCTTTTTATCTCTTTTCAAGGTGTTCAATGGTTACTGAACTAACGATAGCAACCACAAGGAAAAAGATGATCCATCCAAATAAAGGATGAGAAATCATAGCCTGTAAAAATGGATGTTCTTGTTGAATGGATGATATAAGTATTAAGATAAACATAAAGAGTGCTTGCATAGCAAATGCGACACTTCTTGCCCAATAAAAAAATGAAATGACTTTGATGCGATCAATATTCATCCATAAGCCCCCTTAGTTAAGTTCCATTATTATTATAGCATACTACAAGTACTTATGCACAGTCTCTTTATTTAAGGTTTTCGCGTCATTATGCATTATTCCTTTGATATCAATTATTTCGATTATCTTTCCAATCGTATGCGAATATATTGTATTTTTTGATATAACGTATTAAGATATAGATAATAAAAAGGAGTGATGATTCATGAAGTTTCTATTTAAACTCATCGTTTTGCCCATTATCTCTATTTTGGCAATTCCTTTGATTATACTTGCTTTGCTTTATAAACCGGTAACTATTCCGGTAGATGATTTTAGTGATATTCAAGCACTATCCTTAACGGAAATGATTCAAGAAGATGTTGATAGTTTTCTTCTTTCAAATGAAACAACTTCAACGGTCGGCATTTCACTTGCACAAACTGATGCAAACGCACTTCTCTTAGAACAAATGCGTGGAATCAATGCCAATTACCTCGTTGATAGTGCTTCTGATGATGAAAAGAATTACGTCATTAAAGAGGATTTGTTTGGTTATCAAGGTTCTTGGATTCGTTTCAAAGACGATGTCATTGAAATAGAATCAGGCGCTCATGTTTTTGTTTCCTCGATTACATATAAAACACGTTTATTGATTTCATTTAAAATTACGGTTGATACAGATGAAGTCGTATTAAAACTAGAAAAGTTAACCATTGGGAATTTACCACTTGCTTGGACATTTAGTGTTGCATCATGGATTACAGAACAGGTTGCTGGAGAATCTATCAAAGAATTAATTGATGGACAACTCAATGGTTTAGCAACATTTGATGCTACTAAACGAGAAATTAGAATGAGTGTTGATAGTGTCATTGAACAAATGATTGAAGAGGATCAACAAAAAGCAATGATTAAATCACTTCTAGCATTCATTGAAGAAAATGAATTATTAGATATTGGATTTGAAAACGAAAACTTTGATGTTGATTTAGCATTAGGAAGAACTAAAGATGACTCAGCACCATTTGTTCTTCAATCAACAGATAAAATTATTGATGAAATACATCTTCAATCAATCCTTGCATCTAAGGCAAGTGCTATGATTTTCTCAACTTTAGGTGGAGAAAATCCTACACCATTTATTGAACTTGATGCATTTACGTTAAATCGTGTCTTTGAATTCTTTATGAGGGAGAATCAAACAACACCAGGGGTTTTAATATCCTCACCCCTCTTTGAAAAATATCTCATGACAGCTTATGTTCCATATATTACAATGACAAAAGATCCAATTTCTTTAGAGGAAAGCTTTGTTGTTAATATTCCACTCACGATTACAGAGGATACAGACCCATTAAAGAAGTTCCAAACCATCATTAAAATTGAGGCAACCCCTGAAGTTTCAGGTTCTGATTTAAGAATTGTATTGAACACATTACAAGCAGGACAAGTCACATTATCGAATGAACACGTCAATAACGTATTAACGATGTTAGGTGAAAATGAAATAATTGTTGATGGTGCATTCGTGATTAAAGATTTTGATGAACAAATGGATGCTGCAGGTATGGGAATTGAATCGATTGTTCAATTAAATGAAAAATTGCGTATGTATGTTTCTTTAAGTGAAATAATTCCATTAACAGAGATTCAAGATGCTGTCCAAGATGTATTAGATAGCATTGCAGATAATCCAACATATCCACCTGAACTAAATGATGCAATCAACGATTTACTCACAGAAGTAGCAAATCCAACAGGAGATCCAGAACAAGCAGTTGAAGATCTTATGGGAGTGCTAGACGACTTAACAGATGAAGAACAACAAGAGTTATTTGACGATATGCTTGCTGCTCTTGAAAACACAGATTTATCATATGAAGATTTATTTGGTTTGATTCAACCCTAAGATTTAATTATCTCAAATACCCGGCAGTCATCTGCTGGGTATTTTTTATGATATAAACTTGTAGTTTATACGTATTTATCATATAATAGATGAGACAATGAGGTGACTTACTATGGAAAAAATATCCAATTTTATTACAACAATCATTGAAGCGGATTTAGAATCAGGAAAACATAAAGAAATTGTTACCCGCTTCCCACCAGAACCTAATGGATTTTTGCACATTGGGCATGCCAGAGCTATCATTACAGACTTTGAAAGTGCAAGACAATATGGTGGATCAACAAATTTAAGATATGATGACACAAACCCAAGTAAAGAAGATGATATTTACGTCAAATCAATACTTGAAGATATTCGTTGGTTAGGCTATGAACCTAGTCGAATCTTTTTTGCTAGCAACTATTTTGAAGAAATGTATCATCGTGCTATCATTTTAATTAAAAAAGGTTTAGCGTATGTCGATCATTCAACTGCAGAACAAATTGCTAAAGATCGTGGAAACATTCAAACACCTGGTACTGAATCGGTTTATAGAAATCGAACAGTAGAAGAAAACTTAAAACTTTTCAACGATATGAGAGAAGGAAAGTTTAAAGAAGGCGAATGTGTCTTGCGCGCGAAAATTGATATGGCATCACCCAACATGAATATGCGTGATCCTGTGATTTATCGAATAAGTTTTGCAGAACATCATAATACAGGTAAAAAATGGTGTATCTATCCTATGTATGACTATGCTCATCCATTAGAAGATGCCATTGAAGGAATTACGCATTCATTATGTTCTTTAGAATTTGAAGATCACCGTCCACTCTATGATTGGGTTGTCAGAGAAACTGAAATGCCTAAAATCCCGCGTCAAATTGAGTTTGGTCGCTTATCGATTGAAAACACAGTGATGAGTAAACGATTTTTACGTCAACTTGTTGAAGAGAAAAAAGTTATTGGTTGGGATGATCCTAGAATGCCAACACTTTCCGGATTAAGACGTCGTGGTTACACCCCTGAAGCAATTCGTAATTTTGTTATTTCTACAGGCCTTTCTAAAGTGAATTCAACAGTTGGAACAGATATGTTAGAAGCCGCGCTTCGTGATGATCTTCAAGAACGTGCACCACGTGCTATGGCAATCTTAAATCCACTTAAAGTGACCATTATTAATTATGATGATAACAAGGTGGAATATTTCGATGTTCACTATCACCAGGACAAGCCAGAACTAGGAACTAGACAGGTTCCCTTCTCTAAACATCTCTATATTGAAAAAGATGATTTTGTTGTTACTAAGCCAAATAACAAGTATAAACGTTTAAGCTTAGGTGATGAAGTTAGATTATTTTATGCCTATTTCATCAAAGCAGTAGATGTCATATATGATGAAAATAATGATGTCATCGAAATACTTGCTACCTATGACTCAGAAACACGTTCTGGTTCAGGATTTAATGAACGTAAACCTAATGGAACGATCCATTTTGTTGAAGCAACTCATGCAGTACCTGCCAAGTTTAATTTCTTTGGACCTATGATTACAGGTGATGAAGGTCTTGATCTTATGGAACGTTTTAATAATGATTCATGGATTGTTAAAAAAGGATTTGTCGAAGAAGCATTAAAAAACATCAAACCTCAAGATAAATTTCAGTTCATGAGAAATGGATATTTCAATACTGATTTAAATTCTACAGATGAGAATCTTATTTTCAATGAGATTGTTCCTCTTAAGAGTTCATACAAATAAGAAAGTTGGAGTGCTATGAACTTTCTAGCTACATTAAATGAATCTCAATTTAAAGCGGTCATCCACCCAGATGGTCCGCTTTTTGTTGTCGCCGGTGCGGGAACAGGAAAAACAAAAACACTGACATCACGCATTGCGTATCTCATTATGAATGGTGCAAATCCATCACGCATTTTAGCTGTTACATTTACGAATAAAGCAGCAAGAGAAATGAAACAACGCGTAATTGAAATGACTGGACCTCATGCGATGGATGTTTGGTTATACACATTTCATGCATTAGGACTTCAAATGTTAAGAAGACATATTGCTGAACTTCCTTACGGATATCGTCCAAATTTCAATGTTATTGATGAAGATGATGGAAAGAAAATTATTCAAGAAATGATAAAATCATTAGAACTTGATGTTAAGATGTTCTCTTTAAAAAATTTAAAAAACCTTTTTTCACTCTATAAGACAAGAAGACTAGAGTAGTTCGAGAGAACAGACGAAGAGAAAATATTCAAGAAATATCAAGAATACTTAAGAAGTAATCAATTAGTCGATTTTGATGATTTATTATTATACCCTTTAGAATTATTAGAAATAAATGAAAGAATTAGAAATCATTATCAAACTGGATTTGACCATGTTTTAGTTGATGAATTTCAAGATACTGACATTATTCAATATAAACTTTTAAAAATGCTTGGTATTCTCCATAAAAATGTTTTTGTTGTGGGTGATCCAGATCAATCGATTTATGGATTTAGAGGGGCTAATTATGAGAATGCAAGACTTTTTGTTAAAGATTTTAATGCTGAACAAATCGTTCTTGAACAAAACTATCGTTCAACTAATCACATATTAAAAGCAGCCAACCAACTGATTAACTATAATTTTAACAGGCCATCCATTAAAACACTCGAAAGTCATCTAGGCTTAGGAGAAGCTCCTTACATTCATCATGCACAAAATGATATTAAAGAAAGCTTTTTTGTAGTCAATGAAGTGAGAAGATTATCTCAACTGGGTATTCGTTATGATGAAATGGCAATTTTATATCGAAATAATGCACTTTCTCGTTTATTTGAAGAAGCTATGATTAAAGAGGGAATTCCTTATGTAATTTATGGAGGAATATCATTCTATGAGAGAAGAGAAATCAAAGATGCACTTGCTTATATTCGTGTTGTTTTAGACCCCATGCAAGACTTCTTTTTAAAACGTATCATTAATGTCCCTAAACGTTCGATAGGAATGGTAAGTGTTCAAAAAATAGAAACTAAAGCAAGAGAGCTTGGTGTTCCTATGTTTGATGCGATTCCTTATACAGATTTAACGCCAGCAGCTCGTCAGTCACTATTCGATTTTAGAAAAATGATTCAAGACATGCAAGAAAAATTTGATACGATGGAAAATCTTGCTGAGATTATGCCTTACCTTATGGGAAAAACAGGATATATCGATATGCTTCGTGCTGAAGATGATGAAATTGCTGATGATAGAATCGATAACTTAAAAGAACTTCAAAACGTATTTACACGTGGTGATGAATACTATGAAGGCACATTTATGGAAAAACTTACACAACAATTAGACCAGATTGCTTTATATTCTGATCAAGACCAAGAACTTGATGAATATAATCGCGTCAGACTTTCTACATATCATCAAGTCAAAGGACTAGAATTTAGAGTCGTCTTTATGGTTGTTATGGAAGAAAACATATTTCCATCTGATCGTTCATTAATGAATCCTTCTGAATTAGAAGAAGAAAGACGCATCGCTTATGTTGGAATTACACGTGCAAAAGAAAGACTTTACATGAGTTATGCAGATCAACGTATGGTCTTCGGGTCGATGAGGTATTCTTATCCTTCAAGGTTTATCCAAGAATCAAGATTACGGTTTGAAGAACCTAAGATTGAAGGGATCAGTGAGGGTAAAGGTCATATCTTAAAAACTGGAGATAAAGTAGAACACAATACATTTGGTACAGGTGTTGTTGTAAGGGTCGATGACGATGTTGCGACGATTGCATTTGGTATGCCACATGGTATTAAAAAAATACTTGAATCACATCCTGCAATTAGAAAAAAGAATTATTGATGAAAATCCCATATGATAAGATGGGGTGATGAGATGTTAAATGAAGAACAACAAAGTGTGGTCGATACTATCGACCCCTTTATTTTTTTATTAGCTGGCGCTGGTTCTGGAAAAACAAGAGTCATCATCGAGCGTATGAAAAGATTAGTAGAAAAAGGTGTAAATCCTAGTAAAATACTTGCAATAACATTCACAAGAAAAGCAAGTTATGAAATGAAAGAACGTATGCTTAGAAATGATATAGCTATACATACATTTCATCAACTTAGCTATATCATATTAAAAGAACAAATGCATTTCAATTTTGAAATGGTTGATGAAAAATCGTTATTGAATTATACAGATGAACACCTGTTAATGATTTCTAACTATAAAAATAGCCTTTATAAACTAAAGAAACCTAGAATATTTTCTAAGTATCAAGAAGAACTAAAAAGCACAAATAAACTTGATTTTGACGACCTTTTAATTGAACTTCTTCAAGTATTAAAAAGAAATCCAACACTCCTTCAATATGATTATATATTTATTGATGAATTTCAAGATACGAACTTACTTCAATATCAATTACTAAAAAAAATCATATCAAATAATACCAACGTCTTTGCAGTGGGAGACCCTGATCAATCCATTTATCAATTTAGAGGAGCAACCCCTAAAATCATTGATTTATATATTAAAGAGTATCATGCGGTTGTTTATAAGCTAACACTAAATTATCGTTCACATAAACTTATTATAAAAGCTGCAAATAGCCTTATTAAGCAAAATAAAAGGGTTTTTAAGAAAGAGTTGATTCCTACGTTTAAAGAAGATGGTATTGTTCAATCTTATCAATTTCAAACAGATGAAATTGAAGCGAAAACGATAGTAGAAACCATAAAAAGATTACACTTTAAAGGTACCGCTTATTCAAAGATAGCAATCCTTTACAGAAACCATTATCGTGCTTACCATATCATTTTATCTCTTCATGATAACAACATTCCTTTTGTTTTGGTTGATGATCTTGATAATTCTAATGAAGGTGTTTTTTTGATGACAATTCACCAAGCGAAAGGTTTAGAATTTAATGTTGTTATGATTATTGGATGTGAAGAAAGACTTCTACCTTCATTAAAAATAAATCAACAATCGTCTTTAGAAGAAGAAAGAAGATTAATGTTTGTTGGAATGACAAGAGCAAGACATAATCTCTATTTAACACACATAGTTTATGATAGCGAAAACCATCATTTCACATCATCAAGATTCATCCGAGAAAGTGGGCTCAAATCCATCAACCATCAACGCTTTAGTGATATAATATCACTGGGTGATAATGATGGACATAAAAAAACGCATGGATGAACTTGTTAAGATAATCAATCAAGCCAATATTGATTATCATACAAAAGATCAACCAACAATCACAGATTTTGAGTATGACAAATACTTAAAAGAACTCATTCAGTTAGAAACATCCTATCCCGAATTCAAACAAGAAGATTCACCAACAGAGAAGATTGGTGGTCTTGTTTTAGATGAATTTATTAAAGTAAAACACCGGGTACCGATGATGAGTTTATCAAATGTATTTAATGCAGATGAACTTAAAAGTTTCGATGACAAAATCATTAAAGTTGTCAGTCAATATGATTACGTATCCGAATTAAAAATTGATGGACTTGCTGTAAGCTTACTTTATGAAGCAGGTCTTTTTAAACGTGCAGCAACTAGAGGTAATGGTGTTGTTGGTGAAGATATCACGCAAAATGTAAAAACAATTAAAAGTTTACCTCTAAGATTGACTGAACCTATTGATATTGAAGTACGTGGTGAAATTTATATGCCACACAAAAGTTTTAAACGTGTCAATGAAGAAAGATTATCCAATAATGAAGCACTTTTTGCTAATCCTAGAAATGCAGCTGCTGGTACAATAAGACAATTGGATTCAAAGATTGTAGCATCAAGAAAACTTGATTTATTTGCATATACGATTGTTGATGCTAAAAAGTACGTTCAAACACAATATGAAGCTTTAAAATACCTGATTCATTTAGGATTTAAAGTCAATCAGAATTTTAAATTGTTACATTCAATTGAAGATCTTATCAAAGAAATTGACAACTATGATCTCTTAAGAAAAAAACTTGATTACGATACAGATGGTGTTGTCATAAAAGTCAACGAATTTGATCTTTATGACAAGATAGGCTATACAGCCAAATCTCCTAAATGGGCTACAGCCTATAAGTTTCAAGCTGAACAAGTAGAAACAACACTCAAAGCAATCACTTTTCAAATCGGAAGAACTGGTGTTATTACACCCGTTGCAGAACTTGAACCAGTTACAGTATCAGGAACTACTGTTGCTCGTGCAACATTGCATAATGAAGATTATATTTTAACAAAAGACATACGTATTGGTGATACGGTTGTTATTCATAAAGCAGGAGAGATTATCCCTGAGGTTTTACATGTTGTTAAAGAAAAAAGAAGTTATCAAATGCCTTTCCAGATGATTGAAATATGCCCTTTTTGTGGGGAAAAACTAACGCGTAAACCAAATGAAGCAGATTACTATTGTACAAATAACGAATGTCCTGGAAAGAATATGAATGCACTTATCCATTTTGCTTCAAGACAAGCCATGGATATTGATACCCTCGGAGAAAAAGTTGTTGAAATCTTTCACGAACTTGGATATCTTAATCAAATCACAGATATCTATGAATTAAAGCATTACAAAGAAGAACTTAAAGATATCCCTGGATTTGGTGAAAAAAAGGTTGAAAAACTTATTATAGCTATTGAAGACAGTAAAAACCAAACCTTAGACCGCCTTATTTTTGGTCTAGGTATTAAACATGTTGGTGCTAAGGTTGCTAAAACATTAATAAAGCATTATCCTTCCATGGATGAACTTATGAAAGTATCTTTTGAAGAGCTTATTCAAATAAATGAAATTGGTGAAATGATTGCATCATCAATTGTTTCATATGTACAAGATGTTAAACACATAGAACTTATTTCAAGACTAAAAGATTTTGGTTTAAATATGAAACACCAAAACAGCGATGTCATTGAACATGAACTCAATTTAAAAACAGTTGTTCTTACAGGGAAACTCACTTTGTTTTCACGTGATCAAGCTCAAGAGATTATTGAAAAATGTGGTGGAAAGGTTGCTTCATCGGTATCAGCTAAAACAGATTTTGTTGTTGCTGGAGAAGATGCAGGTTCTAAGCTTAAAAAAGCAAATGAACTTGGAATCAAAGTTATTGACGAAGAAGCATTTAAGGTGATGGTTGATGGATTATATTAAAGTTCATGGAGCCAGAGAAAACAATTTACAAAACATTGATATTGATATACCTAAAAATAAACTCGTTGTGATGACGGGTATTTCGGGTTCAGGGAAGAGTTCACTTGCTTTCGATACGTTATACCAAGAAGGTCAAAGACGTTATATGGAATCTCTTTCTGCGTATGCACGTCAATTTTTAGGAAACTTTGAGAAGCCAGATGTTGATAATATCGAAGGTTTATCACCATCGATTTCTATCGATCAAAAAACGACATCAAACAATCCAAGATCTACTGTAGGGACAGTCACTGAAATCTATGATTATCTTCGATTACTCTATGCTAGAGTGGGAACTCCTTATTGCCCGGGAACAGATGAACCTTTAACGAAACAATCGATTGAAGAAATGGCGCTTCGTGTCGTCTCATTAAAAGAGGGAACGCGTATTGTTATTATGTCTCCTGTTGTTGAAAGACAAAAAGGAACACATAAAAAACTTGCTGAACAATATTTAAAAGATGGATTCACACGAGCATTTGTTGATGGGAAACATATGACGCTAGAAGAAATGCCAGAACTAGATAAAAATAAAAATCATGATTTCTATTTAGTTATTGATAGACTCATCATAAAAGAAGGTATTCGTTCGCGTGTTTATGATGCTTTAGAATTAGCAGCTAAACTTGCCTCTGGAAAAACAAAAGTACTCGTGGGTACAGATGAATTTTTATCATTTAGTCAAAACTATTCATGTGGTGATTCTAATTTCACGATTCCAGATTTAGAACCTCGACTATTTTCATTTAACACACCTATCGGAGCATGCCCTTATTGTAATGGTCTTGGTTTAAAACTTGAAGTTGCTGAAGAATTGGTTTGTGATCCAACAAAGAGTTTACTTGATGGGGGTATCATTCCCTATAAGAATAATGATGCAGATAACTTAAATAATGCCATGATTGAAGAATTATGTAAAACATATGATATTAGCATGACTGAACCGATATCAAATATTCCATCTGACAAATTAAAATACGTACTTTATGGCTCACCAGATCAAATTCATTTCAAAATGAAATCATCATCAGGTCGTGTTCATGAAAAAGTCGATTATTTTGAAGGGATTATCAATAACCTTTCTCGTCGTTATCGTGAAACAACTTCCGAATGGATACGCACTTGGATTGAAGGATTCATGACTGAGTCTGAATGTCCTATGTGTCATGGTGCTAGACTGAATGAACAAGCATTATCTGTCAAAATAGGTAGTAAAAATATTGATCAATTAACACGTTTATCGATTGATGACTCCATTACTTATTTAAATCAAGTTGAACTCAATATTGAACAAAAACAAATTGCACGACTTGCTCTTCAGGAAATCATTAGTCGCCTCACATTCTTACAAGATGTGGGACTAGGTTATTTAACACTTGCGCGTCAAGCGGGATCTCTATCGGGTGGTGAGGCACAGCGTATACGCTTAGCGACCCAAATAGGTTCTAAACTTACAGGTGTTCTCTATGTTCTTGATGAACCATCGATTGGTTTACATCAAAGAGATAACTCTAAGTTAATTGATACATTAAAAAAGATGCGTGATTTAGGAAATACGCTTGTTGTTGTTGAACATGATCATGAAACCATGCTTGCAAGTGACTATTTAATTGATATTGGACCTCGCGCAGGTAAACATGGTGGTTATGTGGTTGCTGCCGGTACACCAGAAGAAGTTATGGCAAACCCCGATAGTATAACGGGTAGATATTTAAAAGGAATTGAAAAAGTTGAAACTCCTTTAAAACGTCGTGAAGGAACCGGTAAAGATATTCTTATTATGGGTGCTCGCGAAAATAATTTAAAAGATATCTCTGTTGCAATCCCTATGGGGAAAATGACGGTTGTTACAGGCGTATCAGGTTCAGGGAAATCAACGTTGGTTAACGAAATTTTGATGAAGGGTCTCCAACACAAATATTACAAGACAAAAGAAAAACCTGGACGTCATACTGCAATTAATGATTTTAACTTAATTGATCGTGTTATTGAAATCTCACAATCACCCATTGGTAGAACACCAAGAAGTAATCCAGCTACCTATACAGGTGTCTTTGATGATATTAGAGATTTATATACACAAACAACTGAAGCTAAAGCTCGAGGTTATGAAAAAGGTAGATTCTCATTTAACGTTAGAGGTGGCCGTTGTGAAGCGTGTGCGGGTGACGGCGTTAAAAAGATATCAATGCACTTTCTTCCTGACGTCTACGTGCCTTGTGAGGTGTGTAGTGGTACGCGATATAATCATGAAACACTTCAGGTTAAATATAAAGGAAAGAATATTGCAGATGTTTTAGATATGACCGTAGAAGAAGCTATGTTCTTCTTCGAAAACCATCCTAAAATTCATAGCAAAATGAAAACACTCTATGATGTAGGTCTTGATTATATTACTTTAGGTCAAGCTGCAACCACTCTTTCTGGTGGTGAAGCACAACGTGTTAAGTTAGCAAGTGAACTTTACAGAAGAATAACACCATCATCGATTTACATTCTAGATGAACCCACAACAGGACTTCATACGGATGATGTGAAACGATTACTTAAAGTATTACATCGTATTGTTGATGAAGGAGCGACCATGGTCATTATTGAACATAATCTTGATGTGATAAAAAATGCGGATCACATCATTGATCTAGGTCCAGAAGGTGGCGATGGTGGTGGTGAAGTAATTGCTATCGGAACGCCTGAAGAAATTGCAGAAGTCGAAAAATCTTATACAGGCCAGTATTTAAAAAAAGCTTTAGAAGTTTAAAATAATAAATAAATTTGTTATAATAAAATGTCGGGGGACACTTATGAACGAACAAAAACCAGACAAAGATCCAAACAAGCTTTCGGAAGAAGAAATTAAAGAACTTCTTGAACAATTAAAAAAACAAAAAAAGACCAGTAAGAACTTAAGTGTGACCCTAGGATTTATGTTACACAAAAACTATGTCATTCACATGGCATTATCCCTAGGTATCAATCTTTTAATGTTCGCAGTTGTTCTAGGTCTTGGTATCGGTATTGATATGCCGTTTGTAACGATGACAGTACCAGGCTTTTTGTTCGCAGTTGTTTTACTTACTTTAATTGAAAACTTTGTTAAGATTCTTTTATTTAAGTATGTTCTAAGAATCATTTTTCTAAGTATGGGTTTATTATCTGTCACTGTTCAAATTATGGTTCTTTATCTTGTTGATGTTATCCTTGTAGAAGGTTTTCATTTCATAGGCGTTGATCGATTGATTGTATTTGCATTTGCATTTTCAATACTAAGACTCATTATCTCAACCTATTTAAGAAAACTCATTTATAACGAAAGAATTGTATTCATAGGAGGAAAAAAATGAAATTAAAGATTAAACATATTATTAGAGACATCGATTTAACACTCCTCAATGATCCAACATGTATGAATCGTGAGATTAAATCTGAAATGCTTTCAAGACCTGGTGTCGAACTTGCAGGTTTTCTTGATTTTTTCGACGCAGATCGTTTAATCCTGATTGGTTCAAAGGAAGCCCATTTTTTAGATAAACTTCCCTTTGATATCCGTAAACAACGGGTTCAAGACATGTTTGAAAAATTACCTCCAGGTATTATCTTCTCTGTAAATGTAGAGATTGAAGATTTCTTTATTGAATTAGGAAATCAATATCAAGTAGCTATTATGAAGAGTCAATCAAGAACGACACCGCTTTCTGGTTCTCTATACCAGTATTTACATAGTAAACTGGCACCGAGAACATCCATGCACGGTGTCTTACTTGATATTCATGGGTTAGGAACTTTAATCACAGGTAAATCTGGGATTGGTAAGAGCGAAACAGCACTTGAATTAATTAAAAGAGGTCATCTTTTAATTAGTGATGATCGCGTTGATATCTTTGAAGCTGCTCCTGGGGTTTTAATTGGTTCAGCGCCCAAAGTATTAGAAAAATATATTGAAGTTCGTGGTATTGGTATTGTAGATGTTGTCCAAATGTTTGGCGCTGGTGCTTATCGTGAAAATAAAAAAATAAGATTAGTTGTTGAACTTGAACATTGGAAAAAAGGAAAACAGTATGACAGACTTGGTATTGATACCGATTCTATTAAAATATTCAATACAGAGATTGCTAAAATTACGATACCTATTTTACCAGGAAGAAATGTTGCAACACTCGTAGAATCAGCAGCAATGAATCAAAAACTAAAGTATCTTGGATATAATGCAGCATTTGAATTAACACAGGCAGTTTCACTTCGTGCCTCAGGAAAGAGAAGGGATGATGACGATGACGAAGATTATTGATTTTTTTAAGAAAAGTACGGATAAAAGAAATTATGTGATAGCAACCTTAGTCTTTTTGTTAGTATTAGGTTTAGCCATACTCACACAAAAAGGAATACCTTATAACCGTACAGCCTTAGATTTAGGGTTTGCAGAAATTCAGTGGTACGCCATCTTTATTTTAACTGGTATATGTTTAGGCGCATTTCTTGCGCATGAAGAGTTTAAAAAGGTGGGTTGGAATACTGATTTACTCTTTGATGCACTTTTATGGGCAGTTCCATTATCCATTGTAGGCTCAAGAATCTATTATGTTATTTTCGATCCAAATCCAAATTATGAATCATTCATGGATGTTATTAATATTATGAATGGTGGGCTTTCTATTCATGGCGCTGTGATCACTGCTGTCATCTTTGTATTCTTTTTCACACGAAAGAAAAAACTTAATTTCTGGTTACTTGCAGATATCTTAGCTATCGGATTTTTGGTAGGACAAATCATTGGTCGTTGGGGTAATTTTATGAATCGTGAAGCTTACGGTCCAGCGATTGAATCAGAATTTATCTTAAATATATTACCTACATTTATTAAAGACCAAATGACGATATCAGGTATCACACATCATCCAACATTCTTATATGAAGGATTATGGAACCTTGTGGGATTAATCTTCCTTCTTGTTGCAAGAAGAAAGAGATGGTTTAAAGTGGGCGATGTCTTAGGATTATATTTGATTTGGTATGGGTTAGGAAGAGGAGCAATCATTGAACCACTTCGTACAGGTGGAGATCCCGGTGATGCACTACGTATGTTTGGTTTACCAACCAATATTGTTCTTTCATTAACACTTTTTATGTTAGGTGGAATCGCATTAATCATCGTTAAACAACTTGTGATTAAGGATCAAAAATTCTACGTGGATATGTTGGTGCCGATGCATGATTAAATGTGTTTTATTTGACTTAGATGGAACTTTAATTCAAACAACAGAGATTATCATTGATGCATTTAAAATGACATTTAAAAAGTTTTTTCCAGAACTAAAATTATCAGAAGATGAATATACCAATATGTTAGGAGCAACATTATTTACAACATTTGGTTATCATGCTTCATCTAAAGAACAAGTCGATGAAATGGTCAAGTTTTATCGAACATACTCAAATGATTTAATTGATCAAAGCCTACATGCATATCCAGGTGCTATTGAAACCATGGAATACTTAAAAAGAAAAGGTATTAAAGTAGGAGTTGTCACTTCAAAGATGAAAATGGTCGCAAAACATCATCTAGAAATGACAAAATTATTTCCCTATATCGATGGGATTATTGGTTATGAAGATGTTCAAGAACATAAACCATCACCAGAACCTATTGAAAAAGGATTAGCTTTATTACAAGCAAAACCTACTCAAACAATCTATGTAGGTGACCATGAAAATGACATCATCGCTGCTAAAAAAGCAGGCATTCTCACATGTGCAGTGACTTACAGTCATCGGTTGAAAGAAATGCTTATCTATCAACCCGATTATGTGATCGATGAATTAATACATATCAAAGATTTAATTTAAGGAGAGATAAACATGCTTTACGACGTACTAATTATTGGAACTGGTCCTGCAGGAATCACTGCAGGAATCTATGCAAAACGTGCTAACTTAAAGGTAGCTATGTTTGAAAAAGACACTCCAGGTGGACAGTTATCTAAATATAATGAAATTGAAAACTATACTGGAGCTAAAAAGGTTGCAGGATATGAGCTTGCGACAATGATGATTGATCATGCCTATGATTTAGGTATTGAAGTCATTTATGATGAAGTAACAGAAGTAAAAATTGAAGGACAAATTAAAAAAGTTGTGACTCCAAATGAAGTCTATGAAACGAAAGCAGTCATTGTTGCTACAGGTAATGTACCTAGACGTTTAGGTGTTGAAAATGAAGATGCTTTAGCGATGAATGGCATTAGCTGGTGTGCAATATGTGATGGACCTCTTTATAAAGAAAGAAAACTTGTTGTGATTGGTGGAGGGAACTCAGCGGTTGAAGAAGCAGCTTATCTTGCAACACTAGCAACACATGTCACAGTTGTTCAAAACTTAGATTTCTTAACAGCAGATCCAAAAGCACAAGACATTTTAAGAAGTATGCCCAATGTTGATTATAGATTTGGTTCTGTCGTCACTAAATTTGAAATGGAGAATAACACTTTAACAGGTGTAACAATTAAAAACAATAAAGGCGAAAGCGAAACGATTTCAGCTGAAGGTGTTTTTGAATATGTTGGACTTATTCCAGTCACCACATTTGTTAAAGACTTAGGTATCACTAACCAATGGGGCTATGTTGAAGCAAATGAAAAGATGGAAACAAAAGTTCCAGGAATATATGCAGCTGGTGATGTGACAGTTAAACAAATTCGTCAAGTGATTACGGCAGCATCCGATGGTGCGATAGCTGCACAAAATGCACTTAAATATATTGAATCTTGGAATAAATAAATGAGTTTCGCAAAAACTGTTAAAGAGGAACTTGTTACAGTTCCCGTTGAACTTGATGAACAACTGGCAGAGTTTTCTGCGTTTATCAATCTCAATGGAGAATTTCATATTGCAAGCAAACAAAAAATGCTTGACTTTAAAACAAATAATCCTACCGTTGCTAAACGGTTTTTGCAGTTAGTTAGATCACTTTATCAAGCAGAAACAAGCTTGATTACACAAAAGTTAAATAAACTCAATCAAAGAAATGCAATTATCATTCGTATTCAAACAAAAGTAGAAGATATAGTCAATGAACATGGATTGTTAGAAAATCCAATTGAAAACCAAGAGTTAACAACCTCCACACCAGAAGCAAAGAAAGCATTTCTAAGAGCTGCATTTCTTTCAGGAGGATCAGTTAATCATCCAAAGACAGCAGAATATCATTTAGAAATATTTACACGTGACCCCAATCAAGCGATATTTCTTCAAAGTGTGATGAACGCATTTGATTTAAACGCTAAAATCACCAATCGAAGATTAGGGTATATCTGTTATTTAAAGGATGCGGAAGGTATTAGTGATTTTCTACAAGTTGTCGGTGCTCAAAATTCTGTTTTTCAATTTGAAGATATTAGAATTAAACGCGATTTCAACAATTCCATCAATCGTGTTATGAATATGGAAATCGCAAATGAACGTAAAGCAATTGTAGCAGCAAACGAGCAGATGAGAGATATCGAACTTGTTGAAAAGTACATTCCTGAATCACAAATTGATTTAAGAAGTAGACAAGTGATTGAATTAAGAAAAAATAATCCTGAAGCAAGTCTTAAAGAACTTGTTGATCTTTATGAAGAAACTTATAAAGATCAGATAAGTAAATCCGGGTTAAACCATCGTCTAGTTAAGATTAAACAGATGGCATTATCCATCAAGGAGGGACTCAAATGATTACAGGTATTGGTATAGATCTTGTTGAATTAAATCGATTGAAAGAACTTATGAGTGAACGTTTTATCAATCGTATTCTTTCACAGGATGAAAAGAAATTATATTTAAATATTGCCGCAGAAAACACGAAGATTTCATTTATTGGTGGTCGTTTTGCAGCAAAAGAAGCATTATTTAAAGCTGTTTCCAAAGGAAATGGTGAAGCTTATTATCGTGATTTTTCTATTTTAAATGACGATTATGGAAAACCTTATGTTCAAACAGATTATTTTAAAGATGATGAAATCATTCATTTAAGTATCACACATACTGACCATTATGCTATGGCATATGTCGTGATTGAGAAACTTTAACATAATATCTCATAAAGTTGTAATTTTTTCGTGTATTCGGTATAATTCTAATGAAGAGGATGTGACATTATGGCCAGAGTCCAACAAGTACAAGAAGCCAACAAAAAGAAGCAGTCAAAAGATGTAAAAACAAATAATCAAACAAAGAGTAAACAAGAATTAGCAAAAACAAATACCAAAAGGGAACCAACCAAGAATGAAATCTTGTTTTTCCGTGTTGGAGTAGCAGTGATTGCACTTACTTTGATTACTGTAGCAATTATTTTCACGATTAAGCATTTTATGAATAGAGATGAAGAAGCAGGTGTTTTTGATGACTTCATTACAATTAATGCAGATGAACTAACAAACATTATCGGTCATGATGAGAACTCAGGTGTTTACGGAGATTTCACCTTTTTCGCTGGTAAAGATGAATATGAAGATTTATATGATTTGATTACACAAAATAATAAAATCTATATTTATTTCTATAGCAGTTCAAATTTAGAAGATGATATTGTTCATGTGATTAAAGATAAAAATTTAGAAGGTGTAGCCTTCTTCCTCGTTGATCTAGATACAGAATCAACAAAACTTGGTGACGCTAAATATTCACATTTAGAACTTGATCTTGAACGAAAGAACTTACTTGTCACATTTGATGTTGAAAATCAAACATTTGAAACAGAAATTAGAGTCACTGATATCGTTAGAGAGCTTGGTAAAATCTAAAAAATCATAAAGGGCTTTGCCCTTTTGTGCTATAAAGGGGAAATATCATGAACGAACAAATACTATTAGACATTCAAAAAACACTAGGTATTCCAATGAAAGGTATCACAACTGTTCTTGAACTTCTTGAACAAGGCAATACGATACCATTTATTGCGCGTTATCGTAAAGAAGCAACCGGTGGATTGGATGAAGAACAAATCAATGAGATCTTTAAAACATGGGACTATCAAAACAATCTTTTAAAGCGCAAAGAAGATGTCATTCGTTTAATTGATGAAAAAGGAATGCTTACTGAAGATTTACGAAAAGAGATATTAAGTGCTCAAAAGCTTGTTGAAGTTGAAGATTTATATCGTCCATTTAAGGAAAAGAAGAAAACTAAAGCAACAGAAGCTGTCGCAAAAGGTCTTGAACCTTTAGCAAACTTTATGATGTTTTTCACAAATGATGACGTCATTAAAGAAGCCAAAAAATATATAAAAGAAGATGTTCCTACAGAAAATGATGCGATTGAAGGTGCTAAATACATTATTGCTGAAATGATTTCTGATGATGCTAACTATCGAAAAGCACTTCGTCAAGAAATGGTAAGTCACGGTATGGTTTTTACATCGGTTAAGAAAAATGCAGAAGATGAAAAAAAGACATATGAAATGTACTATGATTATCAAGAAGCTGTTAGTAAAATTAGACCTCATCGTATTTTGGCGATTAATCGCGCTGAAAATGAAAAAGTCATTACGGTTAAAATTGATACAGACAAAGAACGTATGACCTCTTTTTTAGAACGTAAAGTTATTAAAAGAGAACAATCACCATCAGCTATTTATGTTAAAGAAGCTATTGATGATGCATTAAAGCGTTTAATCTATCCGTCTTTAGAAAGAGAAGTTAGAGCTGAACTTACTGAGAAGGGTGAAGAACAAGCCATTGAAATATTCTCAGTTAATCTCCAAAAACTTTTACTTCAACCTCCAATGAAAGGTAAAGTAGTTTTAGGTGTTGACCCCGCCTTTAGAACAGGATGTAAGTTATCTGTTTGTAATGAACAAGGAACTGTTCTAGAAAAAAGTGTCATTTACCCTCACGAAAAAACATTAGGTGGAAGAATAACTGATGATCAAATCATTGAGTCACAAAGAAAACTTCTTTTACTTATTAAAAAATATAAAGTTGAGATTATAGCTATAGGCAATGGTACAGCATCAAGAGAAACCGAAAGCTTTATCGCAAATCTTATTAAATCAACAGGTATGAAAGTTCAATATGTGATCGTTAATGAAGCAGGGGCATCTGTTTATTCAGCATCTGAACTTGCACGTGAAGAATTCCCTGATTTTTCAGTTGAAGAAAGATCAGCAGCATCGATTGCTAGACGTCTTCAAGATCCTCTATCCGAACTTGTAAAAATTGATCCAAAATCGATTGGTGTTGGTCAATACCAACACGTTGGAACACCTAAAAAACTAAATGAACAATTAAATTTCGTCGTTACTCAAGCAGTTAACCAAGTGGGTGTTAATGTCAATACAGCATCGAAAGCACTTTTAATGTACGTCTCCGGATTGAATAAATCAACTGCAGAAAACATTGTTAAGTTTAGAGACCAATTAGGTAAGTTCATTCGAAGAGAAGATTTATTAAAGGTTCCTAAATTAGGTGGAAAGACCTATGAACAATCGATTGGGTTTTTACGCATTCCAGATGGTGATGAAGCACTTGATATGACTGCGGTCCATCCAGAGTCCTATGGGGTTGCTAAAGCGATTATGAAGCGTTTTAACATCACAGGGGCAATGTTTGGAAAAGATATCGTTAAAGAAGCAGTATCTTCAATTGATAGAGCAAAACTAAGAGAAGAACTTAATGTCGATAAATACACATTAGATGATATCTTAGATGCATTTATCGCACCTCTCAGAGACCCTAGAGATCAATATGCACAACCTCTTTTAAGAAGCGATATTATGAAGCTAGAAGATTTAAGTATCGGTATGGAACTTGAAGGAACTGTACGTAATGTTGTTGATTTTGGAGCATTTATTGATGTTGGGTTAAAAGAAGATGGATTACTTCATATATCTAAGATTAGTAAAGCTTATATTAAACATCCAAAAGATGTATTAAATGTAGGTGACATTGTCAAAGTATATGTTCTTAATATCGATTTAAACAGAGGTAAAGTCGGTTTAACCATGTTAAAAGATACCTTAGAAAAATAAAAATATGATACGCTATGGCTAAGCTATAGCGTATCTATTCATCTGTTTCAAATCACGTGTACTTTCATTTGAAGGAAAAGCATAGACATAGTACATCTTAATTTCATGAAATAGTTGACAAAGTCACAAAAATACGCTATTCTATAAAGGCGTTCAAACGCAAAAACACTTTGGCTGGAGCAATACTCAAGTGGCTCAAGAGACGCCTCTGCTAAGGGCGCAGGCTGGGAAACCGGCGCGAGGGTTCAAATCCCTCTTGCTCCGCCACCTTTTTTTATGGCCCGTTGGAGAAACGGTTAACTCACTTGCCTTTCACGCAAGCATTCACGGGTTCGAATCCCGTACGGGTCACCAAATATATAATGAAATGCTCTTCTCACCCATGGGAAGGGCTTTTTTTCTAGACATCCATAGACAAATATTATGTCTTAATAGTAAACGTCAAATATTAACACTGTATCAAAAGAAAACCACTTAGAGGATAGCTCT
>CAYJBI010000003.1:0-32138 GCA_964368345.1 uncultured Mariniplasma sp.
CCATACCTAAAGGAAGATTTCTACCATCAACAACAACAAAGAAGATTGTACCATCAGCTTTTTGACCAATAGCCGTTCTTGGATGTTTATACTGTGGGTCAAGTCCTTTTTCTAAATATGTGACAGGAATACCATCTTTTACAATTTCATCATAAACACCCACAGCAAACCGAACATCCTCAAAACCGCATCCAATTTTTCTTTGAACAATGACGTAATCAACTGAAGTGATAAGTTCATCATCATTAAACCCTGAGCCAACGATTGCAAACGTATGATCTTGAACTGTTAAATCTAAATTGGTTTTAGAATTAAGTGAACCACTACCAAAGTAACGAACATTGTCCATTTTTGTTTCTTTTGCATTAATAATAACTTTATTATGCAAAGATGAAATGACTTGATCATAATTATCGAAATATACCGTTACTTTATCATTAGATGTTGGTAAATCATTAATTCTTTCAATAGGAACTTCCTTCTTAAGTGCACCATCTTCATCATATACTAAAAGTTGATAACCACTATAACACGGAACACCAAAGATGGCTGTTCCGTCATCTTTAAACCCTGCAAGAGGTCTAGATGAAACAACACCAGGAGCTATCACTTCAAAATTTCTGATATAGCCACCTGAAGGTTGACCATTCAAATTAGAAACCGATGTATTATAAAAATCACCGTTAACTCCACCAATAACTTCGTAATTCGAATATCTTTCATGAACATCATCGATATGAGCGAAAATAGTACCTCTTCCCCATGAATCATGAGGTTTATATTTATCTCCAACAACAATGTTTAAATCACTATACTGTGAAACATTCGCTCCAATATAGTTAATGACTTGATCAGACATCACATCATTATATTGAATTTGTCCAACAATTTTTGTGTGACGAACCCCATCAACAAAACGTGTTTCTCTTGAATCGATGAAAAAACGTATGTCTGCTTTTACAGAAGGACTAATCACCAAGAAAGCTAGTATAAAGAGTAAAGCAAATGATAGAATTTTTTTCATGTTATACCTCCAAAACGACAGGTAATACAATACTTGTTTGACCGATATCTTTTATTGTCATGCTTAGTTGATACATGATATCTGAAACTGTTACATGACATATAATACCTTCTATATATGTATTTCCAACAATTAATTCTAAATTAGAAACGGTACTTCCAGGAAACTGTGTTTGAAAAAAAACTGCAACCTCATCGTTAAACTCTGACTTCATAAAATATTTTTGACTGACTAATTCAAACCATGATGGTTCCAAATCCTTAAAAAAATGAAATGAACTACCTTCAGCATTGCATGTTTCTTCTTCGATACGATATGATTCTCCAACGGGATAATAATGTTTACATCCAGTATTTGTTTTCACATAATATTCTTTTTGATTGTTCATAGCAAACGATGATTTGTTACCGTCAACTTCTAATGTCATTTCATACAAATGTTCTTGTTGTTGAAGCTTAACATCAAGTGTGTAACTAGAAATCAAATCAGTAGCTTCAAAGATGAGTTCAAACTCGGATTTAATTTTTTGACATACACCATCAACAAGAATCTCATCATCACCACACGTTATCACGGGTGTTATAACCTGATCTTGACATGCTGAAAAAAAGAATAAACTTAATACAAGCATATAGATTGTAAATCTTCTCAATTCAAACAACTCCCATCTTCATCGTACTATTTACCTTATACCGTTATTTTATCGAGAATGAAATGAAAATAACGTTCAATAAGCGTAAATATATCAATGAATGATGAAATGAAAAAACCATCATCCATTTGATGACGGTTTAGATCCACTATTTACATATCACAACAAGATAATCATCAGGTTCGATTGTTAGAATCTCTTTTTGGTCAAAATCACCTTTAAATAATCTTAACTTTGAATCTCTCATCAACCCAATGAAGATGTATTCTTGATTGCCACTCATATAGAATGAATATATAGCTTCAGCAACTGAATTAAACGATAACGGTAATTCGATTTCAATAACATGTTTTGCTTGATATGCATACACCTCATAAGATTCTTCTTCACTATGCTCGCTATCATATGTTAATAAATCAATAAACAAATCATAGAGCCTTCTATTTTTTGAAAGATGCGTCATTAACCTGCTGATATATTCATTTGAAATTATTGTATTTTTGACATTATAACTTTGTGCAATATCAAAATGTCTAGGATCCAGCAATTCAATAATAATTTCTGCATTGAATTTTTTAGCTAAAGATTGTGTCTTGAGTAATGTTACTAAAACATCTGAATCATATTGTTCTCTATCTAAATCATCTTCTGATAAGATAAGGATATGATCAATACAAGTCATCTTTTCTGTTGTTTTTTCGATATCTTTTGAATCATTTGAATCAATTAACAAGACATCGATATGTGTTTTATTTTCCAGTTCATAAAGTTTAATTGAATCTAGAATAAACGGAAGTTTTCTGTTTTTTCCAAAAATTAAGATATGTTTATCTTGATACCTCGATTGATCTTTTATTGTTAATTTCCGATACGTACTTAAAGGATTTTCTCTTATTTTATTTAAATCAGATTTAGATTCAGCTAATACATATAATAAGTTATCTTTTGAATAGATGGGAATCGCTTGATGATGCGTTTCCATGAATGTTCGAGCATCTTGATTAGCAACAGTATAAAACTCTGATCCATCAAAAGATAAGAGTTCATGATAGACCTTATTTAGTGTGGGCATAAGTAATGTTTGAGCGATTAGTCTACCCATAAGTTCATCAGGTAATATGGGTAATATTTGATGAGTTAAATCTTTATTTTTAGCAATATATTCATTAATTAAAAAAACGGTCTGTTGTTCTTTAACTTCGACTAAAATGGTCTGTCTTAGTGATAGATTGAGGTTTGATACTAGCATCAACGTTTTCATAGAAAACATATCCATAGAAGTTGCATTATGAGCACTACTTTCATCTGATAGAATAATAATCGATTTAGCTTCTTCAATACAGACTTTCATTAAATCGCTTTTGGAGAAAACTTCACCTTCTCTAATAAGAATATGTAGTTTTCTTTTCATGCTTTTTTGATGATACATCTTTCTGTTGATTTCATTTTCCACTTCATTTTTTGGTTGATTTGATAAAATGACGACCGTATTTGTATCATCATCATGCATATAATCAGCAATCAATTCTAACCCCTTATAATTCCAATTAAGTATAAGGATATGATCATAAAGATAGAGTTTACTCTTACCTGCTTTTGCATTATCGATAATCGAAGAAAAAAGATTACCCACATACCCAATAATACCTCCAGTAAATGTGATCATAGATATAATGATAACAACAATTGAAATCACACGTATGAGATAAGATACTGATGGATCATAAAAGCCTGGTTCTAACATCCATGTAATCCCTGATTCCCACAGTGCAGCAATGATGCTTCCGTACTGGTTTGGTTCGATCAGATACGCTAGTATTGAAGAAAAAAACCAAAGGAAAAGATTAAACAAAACAATCTCAATAAGTAAAATACCTCTTGCATTTTGATCTCTTTTAATACTTAACCATCTTTTATAACGATTATTCATATCTCGTCACCTTTTTATTCTCTTACACTTACTTACTAAGTGTGATTCCCGTATTTTATACATTTAATAACAAAAGAAGACAATCAAGTCTTGATTATTACGTATCTATTTTTTTATCTTTGCTCTTCAGATGATTCATGATGAACACCTCATTAGGTGTCGTTATCTCTAATCATTGATGTTATTTATCTATATTATACGCTTGATTTTTACATTTATTTAATAAAAAAAAGCACACATTTCTATATAAAATGTCTATGTGTGCTTTTTGTTTTAATTCAGTTAATCAAATTATCCGTTTAACTGTGAAACATCATCAATGAACATGAAGTTATCAAGGTAAATCGTTGCTTTAAATGTTGTATTTAATAGATCGTATGATACTCCAAAGTTAATGATATCTAATGGAAGTTTTCCGTATGATGAAACTGCGATATATACATAGCCGCCAGTTGCTGGAACTTGTGATACATCGACTGGTTTACCATCTTGATTTCCAGTCCAATATAACCATACATTAATTGAAGTTACAGAAGGATCACCCTTATACCAAAATGCAAAATAAATAAGATCATTAGTTAATCCTGTATTACTAAAACTTACCTTAGTTCTAGCAATATCTTGTCCTGTAACACCGTGTTCACCAACCATTAGTTTAAGTGCTTTTGAACCTTCAAATCCATTAGTTGCATCAAGCGTTACGTGAGAATCATTATGATTCTTAGGTTCTGCAATACTTACAACTCTATGAAGATAGTTTACTTCAAATGCTGTTTGGTCTGCATATGATTCAAATGTGTCAATTGAGAAGATAACAGGTTCAGTTTCAACTGCTTCAGGAACAATCTTTAACTGTTTGAAATCAATCACGTTTGCTGCTTGTGTATTGAGTAAGTATCCTTCATGACCAAATTGAACTTCCATATTATATGAACCTGATGAAGCCGCTATAAAGTATATTTCTTGTACAGCATAATCAGTACCTAGTGTTACAATTCTCTTGCCTTGGAAGTATTGAACATCTGCATTTGCTCCGTCAACTAAACGAATCATAATATCTCTTGCTGATTGTGCTTTTGCTTCAATAAGTAATTTATAGACATTACCTTCAACTAAAGGCATACCATATAATTTAAGTTTAGATGAAGATGCATACCATCCTTTAACACCATTATAGGTAACTGTTAATGTTCCATCAACATTGTATACGCCAGACGCTTCACCAGCTGAATCATTTTGAACTTCTACTTCAAAAGCAAGTAGGTCAACTGCAGCATCTGCAGCAAGTGTCGCTTCAACAACTTTAACAGTGATTGCTTTTTCATTTTCATTTCCTGCAGCATCTGCAACTGTGTATACAACAGGGAAATCACCTACTGTTGTTACAACTGCTGAAAGATTCAAAAATGCTTCAAGACCTGTAACGTTAGCTAATGATAATGTCATTGCTCCATCAACGTTATCAACTACAGTGACACCAGCAAATGGATTCCAAGTGGCGCCAACAATCAACATTAAATCTCTTGCACCACTAACAACTGGACCTTGTTTATCATTAACTGTAAATGTAATTGTTTCGGTTGAACTATTGTTTGATGAATCTACGACTGTATAAACAACATCATAAGTACCTGCAACTTGAAGTGAGAAATCATCATCATTAATCATTGCTGATGTAATTGTAATTGCTCCATCAACATCATCTTCTGCAGTAATATAAGCTAATAAATCAACTGTTCCTTCAGCTGCTTGATCAAATACAACTGGAAGAGTGTTGACAACTGTTAATACTGGAGGTGTTGTATCTGCAGCTTCAATGACTGAAATGGTTATTGAATGAGTAACTTCATTATTTGCAGAATCCGTAACTGTATAAACGATATCAAATGTTCCTACAGTATCCATATCAACTGCACTGTCATCAACCATAGCATCAGTTACTGCAATAACGCCATCTTCTTTATCAAAAATTGAAATATATGTCTTCCAATCAGGAGCTGTAGAGCCAACGCCAAATGTCATTTGCTTATCAGCAACATTGCTGACAACTGGATCATCATCTTCCATTGTTAATAAATAGAATTGTGCATTATCGATTGAAATCTTGTTATTCTTTTCTTCGCCGCCCCAAGTAATTGTACCTAATTTGATTTCAAATTTGATACCCTTTGAACCGCCTGATGATTGTGCAGCATCTACATAGAAAATGTAATAAATAGTTTGCCATTCAGTGGTGACTTGGTATTGTAAATTTTTAACTGCACCGCCTTGGAAATCTTCTATCCAAGGGTCTGCCAATAATTCAAGACCAGCACGAATTCTCATTTGACGCGCTTTTTCAGCTTTAACATCAAACTTAAACATATACCAGTTTTCTGCTAATAATTGATCAGTCGTAACGCCTTTTAAGTAAGGACTTGTTGCAGAATCCCAACCACCTGGGTTAACAACATCTACAACGAGTGAACCATTTTCTGTATACATGGTAACTTCATCACTACCGCCTGATAGACCCCATTGTGTAGCATCTAGTGCATCATCAAATGTTGGATCTTTAATAACGTTTGTATCAAATGTAAGATTCAAATGAACTGTTCTTTCAACTTCTGCTTCATTTCCGGCACCATCACTTACTTTAATAAGTGCTTTAATTGTACCTGGAGCAGTAATACTTGCATCTGCTAAATCTACAACTAATGCTGATGTTATATTGCCATCAATATTATCTTCTGCAGATACACCCTTTAATAAGAGTGCTGTAAGTAATTCTAAATTATTTACAGGAGCAACAACATCAGTGTCGGGTGCTGTAATTACTGGAGCTTCATCATCTGATGGAACACCAAAATAAAGTGCTACAGATTGAATATCAATGACACCACTATTACCTAAAGCAATCTCTAAATCTTCATCTACAAGTGCTGCAGACATTCTAAAATAGAATGTATAGGATGCAAATTCGGTTGTTAATGCTATACCAGCTGCATTACTTGTTGTACCACCTAAAACAGGATTGATGGTTGTTGCTGCATTAGCTTTAGCAGAAATCACAAGCTTAGCAAGTGTGAAATCAGCAACTGAAGTATTCATCGTACCACCAGAAATATCAAATTGTGATAAAGATGCTACTGCATTAAGTGCTAATGATACAACACCGTCAGCTACTGTCGGAGTTGCTCCAACGATTTCCCAACCTGCAACGTCAGTTGCAAATTCTCCATTAACAAGTGCGTTAACTTCACTAAATGCAAAGTATCCAAGACTAACTGTTACTTTACGTATACGAGATGCTTCATTACCTGCTTCATCTTCAACTGAATATGTGACATTATAATCACCAGGAACCCAAACATTGACTGTTCCTTCAGTTTGAATCTGAGATGTTAGATCACCATCTACAGTGTCATTAGCAGAAACGCCTCCTAATAACGTGAAACTTGGATCACCTAACATGATGGTAATATCAGCAGCACCAGAAATAAGTGGTTGATCTTCATCAACTGCAACAACGGTTATTGTGACAGTGACTGTTGCTAGATTACCTGCAGAGTCTGTTACGCTAAATGTTGCAGAATATGTTCCTGGAACATTAGGATTGACATCTCCAGTGTAAATAATGGCGGTTGTTAAATCACCATCTTCATTATCTAGAGCACTAACTCCTGCTTTAGGAACAAAGGATGAACCACTATTAATAGTTCTATCAACTGCGCCACTAATGACAGGTTTTGCATCTACCACGACTGTTTCATCTGGCTTACATGCGACAATGATGAATAAAAATACAAAGATGCTAAGAATAAGACTAATTTTTTTCATTTTTTCTCCCTTTCTTTTTTATCTAATTGTTTTCTTTTTAACTACCAGCTATACCTGAACGATCCACACCTTCAATAAACCATTTTTGTGCAATAAAATAAATGATAAGTAACGGTATAATTGAAAGCATCGTTCCCGCGAATTGAACACCTTGATTAAATGTCTCACTAGCTCCTTCAAGACCAACCGTACCTTGAGGATAAAGATTTTCATAAAGTGTTCTAAAACCAATCACTGCCATCGGCAATGTACTGTATTTCGTTGGGAAATAAAGTAATGCCAGACTTGTTTCATTCCAATACCAGACAAATGCATAGAGTGTTGTTATTAAAAATGCAGGCAATGACATTGGAATGGCAATTCTTAAAAATACTGTAAATGCATTTGCTCCATCAACTTCAGCAGCTTCTTTCATTTCAATCGGTATCATTTTGAAAAACTGATAAAAGATGAGAATGAATATGGTCTGCCTTAAGCCAAATCCTGTTATGGCTGGATAGATAAATGCCTTTAATGAATCCAATAAATTAAGTTCCCTATAAATGACATATGTTGGAATTGACATCAAAATGTTAGGGATTAAGAAAATTACGATAAGGATTGCCATCATCAGTTTTTTAAGTGGAAACTGATAGGTAGCAAACCCATATCCTATTAATGCTGAACTCACAACAACAAATACTGTTGGAATCAGTGTAACAACAAACGAATCTTGTAAAGCTTGCCAAGCGTTTAATGCTTCAAACGCTCTTTCGTAGTTTCTTAATGTAAAGTTTTTAGGTATCCAGATCGTCGTTGGATCAACTAAATCAACTAAAGGCATAAAACTTGTGACGATCATTTGAAGCATGGGGTACAAGAAGATAAAACTAATACCTATGAATAAAATGTAAAGTACTATTTTAAATAATAAACCATCATTTCCATAGCGTCCCATTAACTTCTTTTTAAGTAAAACCCTATCCATGATCACCACCTCCTTTACGTGTAACGACGATTAGATAACTTGATCAATAAAGTATATACACCAATAACAACCAGTTCAATTAAGAATAACATCCATGCTAGCATTGATGAATACGCTCTGCCATATCTAACATCCACTAATGTTTGATTAATTAATCCAATGAGAGGATTATTTGAAAGATTTGCATAAATGACTGTCGTATAAATGATATTGATAATCATCAAATGATGTAATCCAGGAAGTGTAATCTTCCAAAAACTATCCCACATGGAAGCCCCATCAATAGATGCTGCTTCATAAATGGTTTTATCGTTCTTTTGTAATCCTGCAAGAAAGATTAATGTTTGAACACCTGATAACCAAAGAATAAGAACAATACGTTCAAACGCTCCAGTAATTAATACTGCAAACTGCCTTGGTAAAAACTGATTAATACCGTTTGCGATTGCACCACTTTGAATGGCTGGCACTGTTAATAAATTATATTGATTAAAATAGGAAAGCATATTTCCTGATAAAAGGATAACTGGAATAAAGAAGATAACTCTAAATATACCTTTACCCTTAATCGGTTGATTAAGCATGAGTGCCAACAAGAGTGCAAATATCATAACAAGAGGTACGATTAATGCAACATCTTGTAAAACAGTAACCATGGTTTGAATATGAGCTGGTTGGTTTTTAAATAATTCGATAAAGTGTTTAAAAGTCCAACCTTTTACAACAAAATCAACTGTTTGAGTGTTTGAATTAATAATGTACTGTGCTTGATCAGCTACTGTCATGCGAAGTGAAGATAAGAAAGGACGCATGCCGAAGATATAAAGACCAATCATCCAAGGTAAAACAAAGATTAATCCAGTAATAGCATTTCTAGTTCTTTGTGTTAATTTTCTAAATTTAGCAAATAACCATGATATTCCTGTATATTTCCCTATAAAAACAAATGATTTCTCAAGAAACGGACTTATCTTTATTTCATAAAACTTACTTATTTTTTCAATCATTTTTTGAATAAACTGTTTGATCTTTTTCATGATGTCACCTCCACAGAGGTCACACTATTCTTACCTACAGTCACACCTTCATATGTATAATCTTCATTAGAGTAGTTAACATAGATGATATGTGATTCATATGTGATTTCTGCAACTCCTAGGTGTATATAACGATGTGACAGCATTTGTTCACCCTGAATATCCTTAAGTATTTCTTCTACTTGTTGATACGTATCTTTAATGACATCTTCCCAAACTGCATATTCTGTGGTGTATAAATACTCAACATGGGTGTATCTCAAGAGATATCCTTGGCGGTATGTGACGATGAATGAAGGTCTAAGATTGTATTCAATCATTTTTAAGATCATGTGGTCCATATCATTGACATAATTTAGTAAAGGTGAATATGTTTTAACAGAACCTGATAAAACGAGCTGTAAAAAGGGGATTGACTGACTGATATAAGCATAAGAATTTGCTTGATATGGCGTATCGTAATAACGATCAATAAAGGTGAAGAAATAATCCGCTGGCTCATAAATTCCAAGATCAAAGTTATTCAATTCTTCCATCTCAGTTTTCATTTCATCAATCATTTTTTCACGATAAATCGTTTCTCTATTTCTCTGATATGAAAAACTGAAATCACCAATAGCCTTCATACTTAAATCTGTGATGCCATAGGTTTGATACTGCTTTTCTTTCTTTAAGATTCTTTCAGATAACCCCGTAAGACTAAGCATTGTTCCTTCTGCTTTTCTAGATGAATCAATACTCACCATAAATAAGTCAAGTGTTGTTTTTCTAAGTTGTGAATCAAAAACATTTGTATTTGCAAGTACGAGTGGTGAATTTTCTAATGAAAGTTCAACACCCTCTAAATCTTTAACTGTTTGTGTTAGTTTTTTAAACCCACTCCGTCCACCAAGAGCGCTAGAAAGATTAAATGCATATGGTGTTTTACCATAAGTACCACCTCTATTCCAGCTTCTATAAGTAACCATAAGGTTTTGAACATCTTCATACATGTCATTGATAATTTTTGTCGCTTCTTTATAGGTTGTAAGTTTTACTTTTGTTTCCCCGAAAAGCGATGGTTTTTCATCAATACCAACCATCTCTAAATGCATATCCATCGTTTGATTATCAACTTGTTTTAATTCAAGATGATCTCTATAGCGATGTGCCATACCTGAATAACTAGCTTCTTCATCATGGAGGAATGCATACTTAACCTCATAATCGAAAGGATAAGGATCTTTATTGATTAAAGGAATCGATGAAATTGAACCACCTGATAGCTGAATCAAAGAGCGATCTCTTGTTTTATAGATGAAAAATGTTGTATTGATATCAATCGAGTTATACATGTAAGGATAACTATGTAATTCTGCAGCACCATAACCTGATGTCATTTCTGCTAGAAATGCTGCTTGTTGGTATCCGTGATTGATACCATAGATAGGTAAAGCTAACTCAGTATCATCCTTTAAATGTGCTGTAGATGTGACACTGCTTTGAATACCTAAATCACGTCCATAAATACGTTTAACATACGCGGAATCAAAAGGGGTATTCGAATAATTAATCAATGCTCCCGAACCATCTGGTATCATTGCATATCCGTTAATCTCAAAGTTTTCTGAACCGAGATAAGGAAATACAATAATGGATTGTACCTTATACTCTTTAGCAAACTTCATTGCTGCTGTTTTATAGGGTACTTCTTTAATGGATTGATAGGGTACATTGACCACTAACTCATCATTTTCTAGTGAAACGTTCAAATCAAATGAAATACCTAATTTAACCAGATTTAATTTTGCAATAAATCCTTGGTTTGTCATTTGATAAGTAATTGTTGTTCCAGCATCTGGATTAGAAATAGACATTCTTGCTTCATTTAACGATACTGAATCATAATAATCGATGGTAACGCCTGATTCAATCCAACGTTTAATGGTATTAGTATAAGACTTGCTTTGATATTTCGGATAATAACCAAACCAAATATATTCATTTCGTTCATCATAAATAGCAATGTTTAAAAGATCACGGTTTAAATACAATCTCAAATCACTTGAGGTTGTAACTAATTCAAATCCGAGTTCACCTAATTGACTGACATCAATATCTTGAACAACTGGGGTTTTATCCTCTTCTTCATTTAAATTTATATCCATTTGATAACTTGGTGTTTGAAGCAATGAAACATCATTTTTGGTATGTGCTTGAACAATGAGAAAAGTAACAGATAGCGTCATGATGACTACTAAAAGAAGGATTTTCCATTTACGCATGAATGACCACCTCCTTGACGAGATCTGCTATAAATTCAATAACCTGCATTGCCATCATGTAAACCATAATAACAACAATCATCATAACAACCATCATAAGTACAGTCATAATGAGGTTATAGATTGTTTCTTTAATAGAAAAATTATGTGTGTCTTTAACTGTAAAGAAAATCAAAATAAGAGACCAACCAATCATTAATGTCATACCAAATTGATAGATGAACTGTTCGTTGAATGTTAGGACATTGGATAAGATAATTAACATGGGTAAAATAACAAAGACTGGTATTAATGCACCACATGTATTAATAAATACTGCTTTTAACGTTCCTTCACCTTCTTGAAGAGAGGCGATTAAATAATTTGCTAAAACGAATGTAACAAAGGGCGCTAAAACTTTAAGTAATTCTTCAAGGAATACTGTACGTTCAATAACTACAGGTGAGAACAATAATCCTGTCAGTAGTAAGTGCATCATATAAAGTGCTATCAATAAGAACACATAGAAAATTCCAGTTTTAACACTTACTTTATGTCTTACTTTTACTTCATAACAAGCATCAGCTGGATTCTTGATGAAATATGCCATAAACGTTATTTCTTGAATCCACTTATTTTTCGATAAACCACGTAACACTTTTCTTGCTGGTTCAATAATTGCCCAGTTTTTCCGATGCTTTTTAGTTAATCCAAAAAACGCATATAATACCAATAAACCAATGATAAAGTAACTTGCGTAACTTTGGAGCCATACATTACGAACTTCCCAGAAAGCAAGTGAATACGTTTCTTTAGATTGCGCAATTTCAAATTTTTCTAACGCTAATTCATATTCACCCTGCATCAAATATGAACGACCAATGCCTTCATGAGCTAAATCAAATAATGCATTATATCGTAGAACTTCTTCCCACAAGGATTGACTTTCAACGTATTTTCCTTGGTTATAAAGAAATAATGCTTGATGTACAACTTCTGCAAATCCAGTAGGAGCGAGTATGTGAACATTGTTATTAACATCATCCAATACAACAACTTCATTATTTGAATTAACAGCAATTCCTGAAACATTTCTAAATAAGCCAATACGATCTAAACCTTGGCTTGGTCCCCCAAAAACAAAGAGGAGATTTCCTTCACGATCATATTCATAAATGAAACCAGAGCGTGTAACTGAATAAATGTTTTCAACAGTTCCCATGCTGATTGCTGCAAAATCTGGTGCGGTAATCATATCATCTGGAAAGAAGTTAAGACCTCCATTATTGACTTTCTTTAACGTATCACCTGTTGTACCAGTAATCGTTGTCTGTGTTGCTGTATAAACATAACCTGTATCTTTTAAATATACATTGGTTGGTGCTGGTGGAATCTTTTTAGTTAACTGTGCTTGTTCATTATTTCCATAGAGCACCTGTAAAATACGATCTAATACCGTTCCTTGAACACGGTTTGGTGCGAAGAATGATAAAAATCTATTTGATTCATTAATCATCATGACGCCATTATAAGATCCTTCAGAGACAACATACATGGTTTGATTATTATCAACAGCAATCTTTTGTGGCCGATAAATGAAATTATTAATTTCTAAAACAGGACTATTGGGTCTAGAAAAAGCTTGTTCATGCGTAATACTCACTAAGTTCTTATCAAAAGAATAGATATGAACTCTACCTGATGTGACATCTTCTGGTAAACCATAATCAGCAATATAGATTTTTCCATTTCTCACATATAAACCCGTAGGTTTAATCAATTCATTTTCTCCAAATGAAGTTACTAACGTATATGTTTCATCAAAAACAACCACTCGTTTATTACCAGTATCTAAGATGTAAAGATAATCATCTTCATCGATAAAGATATCTTGTGGAGCACTAAATGTTTGTCCTCCAAAAGAACGAATGTCAAATCTTGATTCATACGCATCTTGGGTTGCTACAAGTTCACCAAAACGATTAGGAGATCTTGTTATAAAGGGAGAAAATGCTTCTGTGTTTGTTTGCGGCAATAAAATGGCAAGCATGAATATCATGCATAATATAAGTGTTTTTTTCATTACTTTAACCCCGAATGTGCCATGGTATTCATGACATTCTTTTGAAGAATAATGAACAATATGATATTAGGAAGGAAGATAATGAGGGATGCCGCCGCAGATATCCCTTGTGCTGCAATTGAACTTGTTCCTAATGTCAATGTTTGAAAATAGTAAGGTAGTGTTTTTAATGCTTCATCATTAATAAATAATTGTGATGTTTCTGTGTTATTCCATGCGCTTTGGAAAGCTAGAATAGCAATTGTAGCTAACGCTGGTTTAACAAGTGGTAAAACAATTTGTAAATAAATTTGGAATTTATTTGCTCCATCAATTTTAGCTGCATCATAAAGTTCTCTTGGAATTTGATCCATAAACTGTTTTAACAAGAACACGCCAACAGGCATTGCAAGAAGTGGTACAATATGTGCTAAAAACGAATTGATGATTCCAAACTGACTCATCACGATGTATCGTGGTACAGCGACTGCAACAGCTACAAACATAATCGCTACTTGATTTAATGCAAACATCCATTTTTTAAACTTAAAATGTAAAAATGAAAATGCGTATGCTGCGAGTGAACTGAGTAAAAGACTTGAAAAAATGACAATAACAGCAACTAAAATACTATTGAATAGATATCTTCCAAATGGAATACCTGTTTGTTGTGATGCTGTAATTAATTGTATAAAATTATCTAATGTAATACGTGATGGAAAAAACTGTGGTGGATAAGCATAGAGTTCATCCAGAGGCTTAAACGCATGTGATACGATAAACACAATCGGTAACATCATAATAATGAGAAGCGGAACTAAGATAATAAAGAACTTGATTTGACTACGATGAAAATGTTCAGGATTGATCATAGTTCCAAAAAAACTTGATTTTTTTCTTTTAAGAGGTTTTATCTTCATTCGTTGTCACCTCCAAAAAGACGTTTAGCAATTCGACTAAACAGTAAGACAATGACTAATAAAACGACTGAAAGTGCACTTGCATAACCCATTTCAAATCGTGCAAATCCAAAATCATTCATATGGTCAACGATTAACCAACCAGCAAGCTGAGGAGGTGGAGATGATAATGTTAAAGCTGAGGCAATTCCAGCTGCATTAAATGTAGAAACGATGGCCATGACAGCTCCGAATAACATTTGAGGTCTCATAGATGGGATAGTAATATAAAAGATTTCTTGCCAACGATTCTTTAATCCATCAATATATGCTGCTTCATATATTTCTTTATTAATATTGAGGATACCCGATAGCATCGCTAAAAATCCGATACCCATTGATGACCACAGTCCAACGAAAAGCATAATGATAGTGATGGTTTGTGGGTCTTGAAGCCATTGAATAGGTGTATTAATAACACCTAAATTAAGTAAAAAGTTATTCAAGTAGCCACGATTATCACCGGAGAATAAAACACGCCATACAACCGTCATTAACACACCTGATGTCAATGCTGGTGAATAAATGATAATCGCTGAGATATTTCTAACACGATTAGGAATTTGTGCTAAAATCCATGCTAAAAAGAAACTTAACATGTAACCACCAGGACCAATGATAAGTGCATAACGAATGGTTTGTGGTAATGCAAACTGCATAAAATCTGTATCTTGTGTTAATAAATTGATATAGTTTCTTAAAGCAATAAAACTCGGTGGATTGACTGTGTCATAATAAGTAAACGATAAGAAAATAGAAATTAAAATAAGTAGTATAACAAATACGAAAAAGAAAATAGCGTAAGGGAGTATAAACCAATATGCAGTATTTACTTTATTACGAAATCCAGTTCTTGATGGTTTCGTTTGTTGGAACGATGTATTCACGTATAATGACACCTCCTTCCAAATAACCGAATTCTTCAAATTTACGTCTTAACTCGCGATTGATTCTAGGGATAGATTGATCAATGGCAACTCTTGGATTCACTTGATCAATAACAATCTTGTTCCAGATATTTGTTAGTTCACGTTCAACAATGTATGAACCTGGTGTTATTGCTGGAATACGAGACCATCTCGCTTGTAGGAGTGCTTGTAGTTTCACTTCTTCATCCCATATAGAAGATTCTAATGTCTTTAAATTTGCAGGTAAGAATAAATATCTTTCACCTAAAACCATCTTGATGTTTTCAAGATATTCTAATTGTGTTTCTGTTTTATTCCACCATTCAATTAATTGGAATCCTTCTTTTTTCATGGATGATGCTTCAAATAAAATACTTGCTTTTCCATACGTTGGTGCCCAACGTGCAACTTCACCTAAAGATTCATCATACATCCCTGGTATTGGGAGCATCCCCCATTGACCCATAAGTTCAGGAGCTGCATACTTCAACTGAAGATACATATCCACAGTTGCAATACCTAAAGGAAGTGATCCACTTCTAAAATGTTCAAAGAATGAAGGTACTTGTTGAGGAAGATTATAAATATTGAATATGTCAGTCATAAAGGTTATTGCTTGAATGTTAATTTCTTCATTAAAAGTTGTTGTAAAGCCGTTTTCTTGATATATTTCACCACCGAACTGATAGATGAAGGGAGAAGTTAATCCAAATCCTTTATAAGCACCTTCACCACCTAGCGGATGATAGAAATTCATTTGATAACTTTGAAGAATAGGAAGAATATTTAAGATATCATCCCATGTATCTGGAGGATTAATTCCTAAGAAATTAAGAATATCTTTTCTATAGAAAAGTAAATAAATACCCTGTGTTTCAGGCATACCGTAGACACCCTCTTCAAAAATCATCGGTGTAAAATTATTGGGATTATAATCCTTAACCATCTCTTTAAATCCATCAAACTGTTTAAGATCTGCAAGCATACCACGAAGAGCATACGTATAAGGTTCCCAAGAATCGATACTTAAAACAACATCAGGATTTGTTCCTGTTGCATTATTTAAAATAATCTTTTGAGTATTCGGTAAAACACTTAATCTTACATCGATTCCGGTATCACGCGTGAAACCGTCATCAATCATATTTTGCATAATATCAAGATAAAGTGTGCTTTGTCCAACCCAAACTTCTAAAGTTTCATCATCTTGATTTGTTGATAGTTTGTATCGTTCATCAAAAAATGAGTAGAAAAATGATTGAACAGAAAACCAAAAACGTTTGAAAATATTTGAATTTGCTTTAGGCAATTGATAGTCATCACCATGGAAGTATATAACATCAATAGATAATGGTTGAACATTTAACTGGTTAATCGCAACCCCAATCAATTGATATGCTGAACCACTTCCTTGGTTTAGTTCAGTTAATTTATTTGGAATTCGATTCGGATATTTTGCTAAACGTCTTAGCTGTTTTGCTGCAATTTCAAGTGTTGATGCTGCAGTTGCACGATCGTGTGAAGGTGTCATACCATTAATCTCATCATAAATCTCATCAAGACGATCTGCTAAACCATTTAAATCTTCTTTAATTGTTGGTAAATACTTAAGAATATCCCAGTCAATAAGTGCATCTGATGACTTCCCAGTAATTTGAGCAACAGCTAATCCCAAACTATTGACACGATCCATAATGTATTGCATTTCATCAATATAATCTACAAGATGAGCTGTTGTTACTTCCAATGAAATCTCATGAATTCCTTTGGTTAAATAAAAGTCGTAGGGAACACCCTCTTTTTGGAGTGTATGATTCTTCCAACTTCTTGCATATGGAAAATGATACGTTCCCATATCAATAAAAGGTATTTCTCCATCAATCATAATTTTTCTAACACTACTCATACCAACCATACTTTGTTGGAGGTATTTAATACTTAATTCATATAAACCTGTTTCAAAAACTTCAAATTGATAAGTAACACCCGTTCCTGAACGGCTCATTGAACTACCACTTAACATATTTAAAACATTGACTTTATACGATGATGGTGACATACCAGCACCCTTAAAATATCCAGCTTTTACCTCAATGTCATTTTTTTCATCAATGTGTTGACCTTCAATTTGAATCTTTTGATTGACGATTGTAGCATTTAAATGATTTTGTTGATACGTTTGATACGTCAATAATTCTTGTTCACCTATCAAAGATACAGATTTTAAATGAAGTGGATGATTGATTGCTTCAATTGTTATTTCATGGTTTCCAGCATCAAGATAAAACCAAAGAGGTTCTAAATACCTACCATTAGGATCAATTAAAGCTTTTTGATATTCACCCGTTTTTGATTCTGTATAAGGTAAAAGTTCATTACCAAATCGGTTGTACCGATTTTCTTCTTCTCTTTGTTCTAAAGACCAAAGAACTGGAAGAGGTAACCCTGACATTTCATTAAACTTAAGTTCATCATCAATCATGATTTCTATCGTAGGCGAGGTTGAAAAGGTTTCCTCGATTGTATATCTCAATTCGATATGGTAAAGACCATCGATTGGAGCATCAATCATCCATGTCGTCTTTTCATTCTTACCTACGATATATCCATGATCACCTAATGTGACATCAGTATTATAGATAACCTGATCAATCGCATCAAAAATAACTGGATTTCCTTGATATTTAATCGCATCTTCTAGCCAAACCTTATGGACTCTTTGATAACTTGAGTCTCTAAATTGACCCAAATCAAAAACCCAGTCTTCAGAACCTGCTTCAAGTTCTAAACTGAATCGACCTATTCCATAAAGTGCTATTAAAGTTATCATCAATGCTGTAACGATTTTTTTCACAGAAATCCTCCTTATATCTTAGAAGCCAAGCATGTCCTCCATGGCTTGTCTTGCTTCAGAAAGTGCTTGATCAGCAGCTGCTTGAATCATATCTTTTAATGCTGCATACGTATTAGTTCCATATATAATTTCAGTAAAATATGGCCCTGTTGCACTATCAACTGCATCCCAACCAATGACTTCTTTATTTGCCCAGAATGCACCATTTCTTAAACCTTCAATAAATTGTGGTGATACAAAACCAGGAGCAACCGAACCATAAGGAATAGCTGTCCAAACTTGATTCACGCCAGTACCATCAATACCATAATCAACAACTGGATAAGGAAAATTATTACCTTGTTGGTATAATTCTTGTCCAACATCTTCATAAATTTCATAACGTTTAAGTAAACCGTCTTCTCCAAAACTCATCCATTTTAACAATTGATAAGCTGCCTTTTTATGTGGTGTTAATGAAGAAATACCACCGATATCTGTGTTACCACCAGTAACGCCACCTGGACCTGGATATGCATCCCAATTAAATGTGAATGAATCAAAATGATCTTTTGCACTCCATGTTGGTTCTGGCCAAATTGCTACTTTTCCACCGTAAGTAGGTTCAAATGTTGGATTGTTATAAAGTTCTTCAAGTTCTTCTGAAGAAAATCCTGACTTACAGTATCCTTGTTGAATGGACTCTTGCATCTTATTGGATGCTGTTTGCATTGCGGGATCATCAAAATTAAAACGATTACCATCAAAGCCAAATGAGAACCAAGTTCTACCAACAGCTAAATCTTCTTGCATCTTTAATACTTTTGGATAAACTCTGGTAAATACATTACAACCTGTCATACCAAATTCTTTCTTAGTAGCATTCGTAGTTGCTCTTGCAATAGCTTCCATTTGTTCATAAGTCCAGTTATAACTTGGTTTTTGAATACCTGCTGAATCTAATAAATCTAGGTTAACAAACCAAACTTGTGGGTAAATAAATGTTGGAATTGCAAATCGTTTATCTCCATACATACCTAAGTTTTGAACGGAATCAAAAATAGCCTCTGTATCTTCATCTTCTTCATACATTTCTGTAATATCAGCTAATATATTGTAAGGTAAGAATGAACCTAAACGCTGAATCAAAAAGACATCTGGTAAATTATTACCTTCTAATAAACCTAGAAATGCAGTATCCCAATCATAGTCTTCTGCAACCACTTGCATCTCAACTGTGATATTTGGGTACTTCTTTGTGAACTCTTCAATCATTAAAACATCGATTGTAATCATTTCTGGGTTTGTGTATTGCCATGTTGCATAACGTAATGTAATTTGTTCTTCTTGCCAATCTGGGATTCCATTGCCATCTTCATCCCAGTACGTGTCGATAGGTAATGGTGTTTCTGTTTCTTCGGTTGGTTTGTCTTTACACGAAGAAAGCATTACAAGTGCGCCGACAACGAGTAACATCATCCATATTTTTCTCATATTTTTCTCCTTTTTTATTGGTTCATAAGCTCATCTAAAAGCTCATCTAACTTGCAGGTTGCTACACATACATAGCGATCTGCTCCACCATAATAAACATATAATGTATCACCTACGATGACATTCCCTGTTGGGAATACACATCCAGTGTAATAACCATCTGTTTCATAAGGAAATTCAGGTTCCATAATGAAGTTTTTCAATCTTGCAAGAATCTTTGTAGGATCATTTAAATCAAGTAACATCGCACCCACACGGTATTGTCCATCTTCTTTTGATACACCATGATAAATGACTAACCAACCATGCTTAGTCTTAAGTGGTGGTGTTGAACCACCCATTTTCTTTAACTCCCAATCGAAGACTGGTTTAGCAAGGAGGACATCATCTTTCCATGTCATAAGATCATCTGAATATGCCAACCACATGGAAGGAACTTCAGTACCATACTTCGGTCCTACCCATTCCATAGGGCGGTGTAACATGACGTATTTCCCATTAATCTTTTCAGGGAAAATAATAACATCTCTGTTATCAAGTGCATGTTCTGTAATTCTTCCTAATTTTTTAAACGTCTTTAAATCTTTTGATATTGCTAACCCTGTATTCGTTTGGTTATACTGAAGACCTACCGGTGCTCCTTTAAGTGGCCAGCCATGATCATAACCTTTCTTTAACCAATATTGTCCAGGAGGAAATGGGCGATATGCATAAGTTACATAGAACAGATCATCGAATTTCACAATTCTTGGATCTTCAACGCAACCTGCATCAAAACCATCCGGTGTTGGTGACATCACAGGTTTATCAGATACTCTTTCAAAGTTGAATCCATCTTTTGAAGTTGCTAATCCTAAATGTATTTGATGTGCTTCATCATATCCAGCTCCACGATAAAGAAGATAAAATGTTCCATCTTCATACCAAGCACCTGGGTTACATGTGACAAGTGATTCCCAAGGGTTTTTTGGCTCGGGTTTTATAATAGGGTTTTCTTTTGCTTTAACTAATTTCATGTTTATTCCTCCGTAATGATAAATGCGATATCTTCTTTTAAGTTAAGACTAAAATTTGCTTGATTGTTGTTTACAACGAGTGTTCTTGTTTCAGAAATCTCTCCAGTGTCTGTATTATAAATGACTAATTCATAATTTCCTGATGTTAATGGAATAGAGAATGATGCTGTTTTATTGAAAATGTTCGTGTAATTATGACGCCAAGCTGCATCATATGCGTATCCATATACACGATTATCGATACGATATCCGATAAGATCAACATTGCTTAATGTTACTGAAACACCCTCTAATGATTGAAGCTGGTCATACGTTTCTCCTACCATATTCATCTCTTTAGCATATTTTCCAGCACCCATAAATCTGTAGTAAAGATTGTTTGGATGAACCCAACTATCCCACCACCAATTCATAGCACCACCAGCACCTCCACCCATCATACCTGCCCATTGGCTTTGTTTGAGTGAAATACCTGTGGGATCTGCTTCTGTCGTTAATCTACCATTTTCCCAGTTGACACCTATTTCAGATTGTAAGACTGGTTTTTTATAATTACCAAAAAGAGCTTGAATGACAGGAACTAAATGTGTCATCACATTTTTTGATGCATATCCATAATCATGTGGATTCACAAATTCAATCCATTTTGATTGATATGCTCCACCTGTTTTTCCTTTATAACTTGTTGTAATCATATGATTGTAAGGATCATGTTCTTTAACAAATGCAGCCATTTCTGTATGCCACATATAAACAGATGTTGAATTAAAATTATCCGTCCAATCCACTTCATTGAATAATTCCCATGCTGCTAAATGTGAAGAATAACCCCAACGAGCAATGATGTAAAGAAGTTGTTGTTTATATGCTTCTTTCGCATTAACGTTTGTAAAGAACTGTGAAGGATAATCTAAAATGCCACCTTTTGCTTTATTCCATGGGTTACTTGCCCACTGTGCATTTACTGTCGCACTAAACTGACCATGATTAAGTAATGTTAACATGTAGTAAATGTCATATTCTCTTGCAAGTTCAACAACTTTGTCAAGTCTTGCTGCTTGAGGTTGTCTCGATGAAAAATTATCATAACTATTTCCCCAATGTAGAGAAAACGACCATGTTCCCATCCAAATACGTGTAAAGTTGGCGCTATTTTGATGCATATGATCAAACCATACGCGATAATCTTCTGTTTGTCTTGTTGATGATGTATACCAACCTAAATTTTGTCCGATAGGAATAAATGTTGTTCCATCTTCAAAAATGAAATTACGTTTATGAACTTCTTCAACTTTTAAAACACCTTTATAATCTTGAATTCCATCTGTCACTTCAAAAGTTGTTTCTATAACTTGTGAAATTACTTCATTTTTATAAACTTCAACATGTAATTCGTGAATCCCAGTTTCTCTTGGTAAATAACGAAGTCTGAAATGAGGATCACCCATATAATTCACCATTTCAAGTCCTTGAGGTTCAAGTGGATTCGTACTTGCTTGACCAGAAATACCTGTTGGTTGTCCTCCCCAAGAAGTATTTAACTGAATTTCATAATCCTGGTACCAAAATGCAGGAACAACTACTTCATCACCTGATGGCGAAATGAATTTTCCTTTAATCATTACTTCACGATAATCAAAGGGATTTAAATTTAAGTCCTTATACTCTTTAGTATCAAAAAGTTCAAATTCTACTTTTTCATGAGCCATAGGATTAGATGTAACTAAATTAACACCATCAATTAAATGCATTGGAATAACCTCAGTTTCTGTCGGTACCTCAGTATCATCTGGTTTACATGCTACCAGAAGAAAAGCTAGCATAACTAGGAATAAAATGCGTTTGATTACTTGAGTTTTAGCGACCAATTGAGTCATCATCTCCCACCTTTTCATTATGTTTTTTAGCGAATTCTACGAGTTCATCAACTGTTGTAAATGCTAATGCAACATACGAATCAGCTGCACCATAGTAAATAGCAATTCGACCAGTATTGGCATCTGTTAGTGTTGCACAAGGGAAGACGACATTCGGTACAAATCCTACTTCTTCATAAGGTGCTTCTGGGGTTAGAATATAATGACCTGCACGATAGAGCACTTTGGAAGGTTCATCCTTATCCAGAATAACAACCCCCATTGAATATACATAACCGTTACATGTATTACATACACCGTGATAAACCATTAACCAACCTTCATCTGTTTCAATAGGAGCTGGTCCACCACCAATCTTTAATCCTTGCCACCATCCATTACCACCACGTGCCATCACATGACGATGTCTACCCCAATGGGTTAAATCGAAACTTGATGAGACAAAGATATCACCAAATGGGGTATGCCCATTATCAGATGCACGAGAAAGCATTTTATAAGCTCCATTAATCTTTCTTGGAAATAAAACACCATTTCTATTAAAAGGAATAAATGCATTTTCTAAACGAATAAATGTTTTAAAATCAACTGTTTTTGCTAATCCAATCGTTGGTCCGTGGAAATCTGTGCACCAAACGATGTAATATACGCCTTCAATTTCTATGAGTCTTGGATCATATGCATAATATGGCTGCCATGGTTTATTATCTTCATCAACAAATTGTATAGGATGATCTTCGATATCCCAATTAATACCGTCTTTACTATGTCCAAGTCTTAAATGAGGAAGTGTTGCTGTTGTTTCTGCACGAAACACGCCAATATATGCACCTTGATATGGAAGAATTGCACTGTTGAAAATACGTGCAACACCTGGTAGTGGGTTTCTTTTAATAATTGGGTTTTGTGAGTATCTCCATACGGGTCCGTTATATCCTTCAGGTTTGTTTTCCCAAGGCATTTGAGGTAAATTCTTTCCTATAATTTTTGCCATGTTTATTCTCCTTTAATTTTTTTATTATGATCTATCAATTGTTGTCTTTGTAGTGTACTGTCTTGTGAACGATAAACCTCTTGTGGTGTATGAAACACATAATCAATCAACTTATCAACAGTTGTTGTTGCAACATGCATCCTTGTATCTGAGGATGCATAATAAATGTAAACATTTTGATCCTTTACTGTCCAACCATTACTGAATAAGACGTTGGATACATCTCCCGTTCTTTCATCTTTAAGTGGAGCTAGAAAATAACCGGAGGGTCTTGCTATAATCTTAGTTAAATCATGTAAATCAGTTGCAAACATATAGAGTACGTATCTTAGTCCATCGGCTGTATTTCTCACACCATGAGCAAGATGTAACCATCCTCGTTCAGTTTTAATAGGTGCTGGACCTTGACCGTTTTTATATTCGTAAATCGTGTGATAGATCTTTTCTTGAATGAGATGTTCTTTTGTAATAACTGCGTGATTCATATCATCTGCGTATCCTAGATATATGCCACCACCAGAACCTACTTCAATGAAACCATCTTGAGGTCTTGTATAGAATACATATTTTCCATCTTTAAATTCAGGGTGTAAAACGACATTTCTTTGTTGACTTGCTGGAGTTTTAAGATTAGGAAGTTTTTCCCAGTTGATTAAATCACGTGTTCTTACTAATCCTACATCAGCAAGCGCTGCGGATACATCAGGGTTATGCGTATCTTTTTTCTCTGCACAATACATACCATAGATAAATCCGTCTTCATGTTTCACTAAACGCATATCATAACGATTAGTTTCATCAAGATCGAGATCTTCCCAAGAGATGAGTCTTTCAAAACGAAATTGATCAATACCAGTTTCACTTGATGCTAATGCAAAGATTGATTTTCTATCTGCACCCTCTAAGCGGCAAACAAGATAATGTTTATTGTTGAAGTAAATAGCACCACTGTTAAACGTTGCATTAACCATCAAACGCTCCATAAAATATGGGTTTGTTTTTATATCTAAATCAAATCTCCATGAAAGTGGCACATGATCTCTTGTTAAAACTGGATAACAGTAGCGATCATAAATTCCATTATAAAATGATTCATCAATTTTATTTTTTTGGTTTAAAAGTACTTCTTGTTTTTTTAATAGTTTTTCATATGTTGGATGAATCATTATTTAAGTCCTCTCTTTAATAATTCAACAAGTGCTCTACCGTTATGATAAGGAGCTTTCCATGCTTCTGCAATTCCATGGTTTTTTAAAGGGTTGTTAGATTCATCAATACCCCAGAACCATTCACTGCCTTCTCTTTGATCGACAATAAACTTTTGAATAAACTGATATAAATCTATGGAGGCGTCTAAAAACTTTTTATCGCTTGATTTTTGATAATGATTCATAAAACCTACCATAGCTTCAGCTTGAACCCACCAAATACGTTCTAAAGAAAGGTTGCCATTTATTCTTTCAGAGATTAAGCCGTGTGATGTCATTGCTTCTTCATAAACTCTTTGGGCAACGTCACATGTCATTTTTTCTATCTCTTGATCTTTTATATCAAGTACTTGAAGTGCTAAATCAATGAGCCAGCATGTTTCAATATCATGACCATAGGATTCTCCTATACATGAAACTGTTCTTTTTTCATCAAGATACATGTAAAATGATTGATTATTTCTGTTGTATAAATGGGTTTTAAATCCTTTTAATAAACCTATCATTCTTTCTTTTAGCATCAGATCAGGTCTTATGCGATATAAATTTGTGTATGCTTCCAATATATGCAAAATAGAATTGGTTGTATAAGGCAGATGAATACCATGAGCAGCTAATAATCCATTTTTAATGGGTGTCCAATCACATTTAAACTGTTCGTCATAATGACATGGATTATGATAAGCATGTTTGTCAATTAACCAAAATAGATGAAAAGCTTCATCAATGACATCCTGTCTTCGACTTGCTTCACCATATTCGGCAAGTGCATAAATCACGAAAGATTGTCCATATACATGTTTAGTTGTATCTTTCGGATTTCCTAAGTAATCAAGCATCCAATAATATCCACCATATAATTGATCTTTAAATTTGGTTTGTATAAATTGGTAACTATGATTCATGTAAGGAATTAAGGATTCATCTTGAAACATGTTGTACCATAGAGAAAACGCATAAAGATATCTCGCATGGGCAATAATTGATTTATCGGAAAACTCATCAACAACTAAATCATTGTTCATACTTCCAAAGAAACCACCATGTTTGTGATCTATCAGTTTTTTCCAAAATGGAATGATTGATTTTTCTAGATGCTCTTTTATTCCTAACATAAGTGCTCCTTAAATGTTTTTACTGCTTTCTCTTTTAATCAATTTACCTTTAACTAATACTCTGCCATATGTTTTTGCAGGATTATTAATTTTTTTAATCATAATTTTAGTTGCTGTTTCAACCATTTCAGCAACATTGTTATCAATCGTTGTAATCATAGGTTGCGCAATGGTTGAATAGATGGAGTTATCAAAGCTGACAACGGAAATGTCTTCAGGAACCCGATAACCGTTTGTTTTTAAAGTGTTAATTAGTTTATATGCAACCTGATCACAGTTTGCTACAAATGCTGTTGGCATTTCTTTTGGTAACTTTAAATCAATAAGTTTCCCTAAACCATCACGATCGCTAATAATCATAGATTCATTTAATGGAATTCGATATTCAAGAAGTGCTTTATAGTATCCCAAATAACGATCTTGAATGCTTGATGTTGAATAGATGTTACCAACAAAACCAATATGTCTATGTCCTTGTTCAATCAGTGAAACTGATAACTGATAGCTTGAGAAAAAGTTATCTGTAATGATGGTATCGATATTAGAATAGTTCACATAAAAGTCAACATAGATCATTGGAAGATCAATCTTCTCTAAAGCCTTCAAATAATGTTCTTCAAGTTGACCTAAAACAATCATGCCATCAACTTTACGTTCACGATACATATGAGGAAGTTTATCTAAATCTTCATCTTCCTTCATTAAAATCTCCATAATACCCGAGTAATCAAGTTGTACAAGTTTTTTTATGATTTCACCACAAACACTAAAGTAATATGCTTCTTGCGAATCGACATAGCGATTTGCAATCAATATACCAACATTATAGACACGTTGTGTTTTTAAACTTTTCGCTGCATGATTAGGACGATATCCTAATTTTTCTGCAGTACCTTTAATCTTTTCTCTTAGCTCTTCGCTGACACCATCTTTATCATTAAGTGCTTTTGACACTGTAACAATACTGACTCCAAACATTTCAGCGATTTTACCCATATTGATTTTTTCTTTCACAGTATCAACTTCTTTCTGGATATGTATCGATTAAACTTCTCACTTTCATACATTTTTCAATAACTGAGAGTTCATCGTTTGATTCAAATGTAATAATTTTAGGTTCATTTGGTAAAAGATGAAAATAGTTATCTGAAAATATATGATCGTTATACTTTAATTCAACAAATCGTTGAACTGATTTTGATTCTAGTAAGATGGAAACCTTACCATCATGTTTTGTTAAAGCCACTTGAATCTCATCTTTTGAAAGATTTAAATCTTTATCTTGAACAAAAGTAGCACTATTTTCTGCTAGGAGATGACCTTTGATGTCTGTAAGTACTGTATGTAAAATCAAATCTTTCTTCATTTTCTTATAGTGTTTGAAATCTTGATTTACAATTAATTTTGTACTTAGTTTATCAATTTCTATTAGTTTTTCTTCTTCTTCAATGATGTCACCTTGAAGTGACATTAATCGATATTTTAAACATGCATGATACATATGAAGTGATTCATTGGTAACATGAATCGATGCTGTCATCTTTCGTTTATTTTCCTCAATAGATACTAATAACGGACTAAAGAATCTCTTAGAATGATAATGAAGAGCCTTCCATCTACCTTCATAATCAATCGATGACCAAGAAGCAACCGGCCAACAATCATTTAATTGCCAGTAAATAGCACCCATGGTTCTTCCATAGTGTCTTCTAAAGTGTTCAACACCATATCTAACGCCTTCTGCTTGAATCAGTTGAGAGACATAGAGACTATGCTCAAATACTTTCGGATAATGAAACATATGTCTCATATAGTGAACAATCTTAGAATTCGCTGTTTTATTCTTTTGATGACTTTTCATCACTTTTGAATAAATGTGTAAATCTTCTTCTAAAGCAAATGTCTTCACTGTTTCAATTGAAGGAAATGATTGAATACCAAATTCACTCATAAATCTTGGGAAGTGTTTACGATAATGTTCAATAGGTTCATTTAAATGCCAAACACCCCAGTAATGCATATCACCATAATCATCGGAATTAGGATCTTTAAAGTTTCCACCTGATGAAGGTGATGATGGCCAATAAAAGACACCTAAATCTAATTCATCTAACCATTTAGGAATTAAGTCTTCAAAGAGCATCAAATACATTCTCTTAGAAACTTCAACAGATGGAATAAACCAGTGAACAGCAGCTGTTTCATTCTCATTATTTCCACAAAACAACATTAAGGAAGGATGATGATAAAGACGCTTTGCATTATCTTTAATTTCTTCTTTAATTGTACTTAATAGTTTTTCGTCATCAAGGTTATAAAATGCACATGCAAACATAAAATCTTGCCATACGATTAATCCTAGTTCATCACAAGCTTCATAAAACTCATCAGTTGGATAAATACCACCGCCCCAAATTCTAACAGAATTATGGTTTGCTCTTACTGCATCTTGTAATAATCTTAAAGATGTTTTGATGCTTGCTCTACCCATCACGTTATCTTCGATAATGTAGTTAGCTCCTTTAATAAAAATCTCAACACCATTACAAACGTAAGTGAATGATTCACCATATTGATCAGGCTCACGCTTGATATAACTTTGTTTTAGTCCTATCTTCATGACTTTAATATCATCTTTTGTGCGAATGGAGAGTTGATATAAGGGTTGTTCACCATAACCTACTGGCCACCAAAGTTTGTAGTCTTTTATTTCTACTTGACTAAAAATGTTATTTGATTGATAGATGATCGTTCCTTCAGGATTCTTAATTTCAACTTCTACTTGATCCTCACCACTCAAATCAACACGATAATCGATTAAAACTTTATTATTTTCATGTGTTTGTTTGATGTGTACGTGTTCTATATATGATTGATCATACGTATGAATTTCTATTTTTCTCCAAATTCCTGCGTCTGGTAATTGAGGACCCCAATCCCATCCAAAATTCGAATGTGCTTTACGAATGTGAATGAATCCTCTCATTGCATCTTTTTGTTGATAAAAACGATATGGACATGCATTTTCTTTTTCTTCAATATATTGAATAGGTGATTTTAATACAATTTTAATCGTGTTTTCACCGTCAACCAATACTTCATCTAAACTGAAACGATATCTTAAATGCATGTTATTTGTATTAGCAACAAGATGGTTATTGATATAAATATCACCTAATGTATCGATGCCATCACAAACTAAATCAACATGCTTTAGTTCCTTATGGTAGAAAAACGTTCTCTCATAATGATAGTCATAACGCATCCATTCACGAACTTCGTACTCATTCATACGATAGAATGGATCAGGGATTAATTTGGCTTCAAGTAAATCTTTATACACAGAGCCAGGAACAATCCCATCAATGGTTTGATTAAGATGTGGGATAAATAATTTCCAGTTTCCACCAAGTGAAATTTTCATAAAGATCTCGCTTTCATTAATTTAATCAATTGTTCTTTAAGTTCATTCGCCCATCTTTCATGGGTTAATACTGTCGGATGAAACTGTTGTCCCATGCCATCATTTTCTTGTATATCTGAAGTTCTAAAATGAATCACAGATGGTAAGTTTATTTCTTTAACTGCTTCAACAATTAATTGATCCACATACTCTTGTCTTACGCCTTGTGAGATACAAACAATAGCTGCTTTTGGATGTAAAGCAATCAGTCTTTGAACAAAAGACACATATGCTTTTTTAAACATTTGTTCTTCATATAAACGTGTTGGTTCAACTAAGACTTTTAAGTAAGAATTATCATTGGTACCAAGATTTAAAACAACGATATCTTCATCACCTTGAAAAGGATATTTTTCTGTATCATAGATATCATATTGTTCATAAATTGAAGGCATTGTAACATTTGCGTAAATGCTTTTATAAAGACCCATACCACTCACTGAAACAACTTCAAATCTTGCTTTCATCATTCTTCCAGTAAGACTGGCAAATGATTTCAATCCATCCTCATATTCTGTAGAAAAGGGGATGTCTGTTTTATGTGATAAATTCCCATAACCACATGTTAATGAATCACCAATAAATGTCATTTTTAAACCTTGTGAAGTATTACTATTTTCTAGAAATTCTTCATCGGTTATTAATGATACTAATTCTGAGCGTGACATCATCGATTCGCTTCTCTTGTATACGTGAATAACACTTTCATTTTCAATTTGAAGATTGATTTCTGTTTTACCTAATTGTAGTTCAAAAACATCTTCTTTAGAATCATGTGTAATGACAAGGTACGCTTTTTTATTTTCTTCTTCATAATAACTATTGAAGACAAGACTTACTTTAGTTCCCTTAACTTTAAACGAAAACCCGCTTGCAGTATAATAGAACGCAACTCCGTTATTTGTTTTTTTATGTCTTCCAAAAAATGTGACATACTTATTAAAATCATCTTGCTGATAATGAATGTACAAGGTTAGTTACTCTCCGTCGATATTTTGATAAACGATATCCCATTGTTGCCAAATAACAAGTTGATCTGCTAGCATTTGAGCTGCTCTAATATGGGTTGGTAAGCTTGGGTGATTTGATGATCCAATACCTTCTAGTGCGTTCACACTTGGCAATTGAATAGAATAGATATTTGCTCCAGGCAAAGCTTGTTGAGCTTTTTGAACAACATTTAGTGTCGGCTGATAAACATTCGTTTCATTCATTAAACCATAGGCTATAACAATACTTGCATTTGGATGTAAATCATTGATACGTTCGATGAAATCAACGTATGCTTCTTCAAATGCTAGAATAGCTTGGGTTTTCTTATCTGTTTGAAGTGTTGTAATATATGACCAGTCATTCGTTCCTAAGTTAATAATAATAACATCTGGTTCGTATGCTGAATGATTCCATTTCACACTACTATATACATTGACATAATCATATGCAGTAGGAATATTGTTATCTCCTGTCCATGGACCTTTAAGTAGTGGCCATCCTGATGCTGAGAAAATATTGATTTCAGCGTTGACCATACGAGCAGCTAAATATGCATAAGCTCTTAGACCATCTGAGTTTTGAGTTGTTTTTGGTTCATTTGTATTAATTGCAAGATTACCAAAACCAGCTGATGAGGATGCTGCAATCACTTCAATCTTTCTCGTCTTTAATGGATCTACATTCACGAAATAACCATCTGTGATTATTTGCGATAAACCTGTTGAAGAATCAATTGATTCACTACGCTTAAGAACACGTACTGTGTGAACACCTTCTTCTAATCCACTTGCAAGAGTATATACTTTTTTTGTTGCATCCATCACGATCAGTGTTCCATCTTCAGGATTTGTTTCACCATCAATAAGAACAACGAGATGTGGTTCTTTACCGACTGCATTGGTTCCTGTTATAAGTTCTGCTTGAAGCTCTGTTCCGTGAAATTTTACTTCAAATCCACTCGCTGTAAAATGAAAGAAATTAGCTTTAGTTGCTGTTTGATAAGAGTTTCTACCTAACCATTTGACTTTAATAGGATCCAATAGAAATTCTGCTTTTATTTCATTTACTTGATTAGGATCGTTTTGTACATAGTCAATTGATTCACTAAACTCAGAATCTAAATACATTTTAGAATCTCCCACAGCTTGAATTTTGATCGCATATGATGCTGGAATAAGATATAGTAAATCAAGATTCTGATTTTCCTCAACAAATATTTTTCTAGATGTTTGAGTTTCTTTGTCAATCACTTCAATACGATATTTTAATGCATTCTCTACAACGTCAAAAGAAAGAATTTTATTCTCTATTTTCAAATTGTTTGGAATATCGAGTTGCATTGGTTTTTTACTATCACACGCCATTAAGATGATTGACATCATTAAAGCGAGAAGAATAATCCGTAATTTCATAAGTGCCTCCCTGGTTTTTACTTTAAATTTTCATTTTTTTAGTTTATCGTTTACCTAAATTATATAGTGTTGATGTGTCGTTGTCAAGAAAACGGTTACACTTTATATAATAAAAGTCTCTCAAATATTAAA
>CAYJBI010000004.1:0-11381 GCA_964368345.1 uncultured Mariniplasma sp.
AATTCTAAGCGTGACACTTTCATATACTGTTGTTATTGGTGATGAAGGGTGGGTTAGTAATGATGCAGGTTCTTATACAATTGCTGATGGTATTGTGACTTATGATAAACTAGCAGGTAAAGAATATACAGCATTTATTAACACATTTGATCAAGAAAAAGTTGCTGGATTAAACACATTAACTGTTGTTCTTAAGGGAACAGATGGTAAATCATTAATTCTAAAACCTAATAATGATGGTGCATTAGAATATACGGTTAATTTTAGTGGAACAGATACTGTTACCAAAGTTTTCACTGCTGCAGAATTTATAAGTTTAGTGATTATGGCTGAAGGTGGAACTGCACCAGCAGCAGGATCATTTGAAATCGTTTCAATTGTTTTAAGTTATGTAGAACCAGTAGTAGAATAATAAGTAAGAGATAAACGAGCTAGTTGCTCGTATGAGAACTAGCTCTCATTTTCTTTTCATACACTCAAAAGGAGGAAAAAATGAAAAAATTATGGATTTTTGTGGGTCTTTTCATGATTGCTACACTTTTAGTTGCATGTAAAAATAATGAAGATACAGACCCCACTACTACCGATCAAGTAGAAATTACTTATGCATCATGGAATCTAGGTTCTCCAGATTCTGAAGAACCTAATATGGAACGTCTCATGATTGATGCATTTATGGTAGCAAACCCTAATATAAAAGTTAAAGTTATTGAAAGACCAAAAATTCCTGGGACAAATGATGATTTGTCATGGAGTGACTTTTTAGCTGCACGTGCATCAACGCAAACACTACCCGATGTATTTCAATCAGATGATATTCCATTTTATGTTATATCAGATTGGGCTTACAATATGACTAGTCTAGCTATGGCTGATCAAGAATATTTAAACGTCAGTGAAGATATTCGTGGTGTTGCAACATATGATGGAAAAGTGATGGCAATACCTAATGCAGTGCATTATGCAGGTTATGTCGTCAATAAAACGTTATTTGATAGACAAGGTCAGGATGCTCCTGATGTAGAATCAACAATGACTGAACTCATTAATCTAACAAAATCAGCAGCAAACCATGCTTCTAATAATAATACAGGTGTTGTTGGTTTAGAAGGAATTGAGCATATTCTTCACTGGTATCCAGCACAATTAAACGAAGATTACGGTTGGTTTACTATGTCAGATACAGGATTTAATTTAGATTCAACAGAATTTACTCAAGCGATGACATTATATCGTCAAATGAGAACAGATAGTTCATATGTTTTAGAAGCACTCTATGATGCTGCAGCTGTTGAAGATTCATCAATTAATATTGGTGACATATTCCCTGAAGGAGATCCTTTTGGAAATGGCAATATTTTAACCAAGTGGTTCTATTCATGGGATTTTGGTTGGATGCAGAAAAACATTAATACAAGTCAATATACATGGGATCTTGATTTTATCGGAACTCCAGTTGTCAATGGAAAGAAGAGAGTCCCTATTGTTGCAGATTTCTTCACACTCGCATCTAATACTTCTCATCCAGAGGAAGCTTATTTATTTGCTAAATGGATGGGTTTTGGTAAAGACGGTTATTCAAAACGTGTTGAATTATCAAAAACAGTTCAAGGTATATCACAAGTTAATTTTGCACCGATACAAAATGATGCAGACCTTCTAGATAAATATTTTGAATTATATCCATCATTTGAATCTTTAAGAACAATTATTGAAACAGGTACATTTATCGTTGAACCACCTAAGTATCTTCCAGGTTATGTTTCTGCTCGTTATAGAGGTACATATGATGCTGAAAATAAGATGTCTGATATTATTTCAAAACTCATGACTGGAGAAGTACAACTAGCAGATATTCGTATTCAATTAAATGCACGAGCAAATGCACTTTACAATGATGCGAAAGAGGATTTTGATGCAGCTTTAGCACTAAAATAGAACGATATACTGAATGAAGAGGAATCCTTCGGGGGATTCCTTTTCATCAACCAGTGGATTGGGGATCCTATGAAAAATATGGTTAAAATCAAAAAAATAACAATCTGGAGTATTTCTGGATTGATTCTTCTTTTTGCAATTTTAGGATTATCAGGTGTTTTTTCTTCAAGAGAAACCGGTCATCCAAAAGTAGCAGCACTTGCAGACGTAACATTAGAGGGATATTATTCTGAATATTTAAATACATATAAAAATACATTTCTTTACTCTGAAATTTCTTACGACAATTTTGTAAGTGATTTTATTCTTGAAGAAGGAGAAGAACTCGATGAATCCCAAGAGTTTTATGTTTTAAATGAAAATAAATCAGTTCAAGTTGAAATAGATGTAGAAGAGAAAGGTCTCTATCATATCTATCTTGAATATCAATCTAATCAAACATCGCATTTACCAATGACGATTGAGGTTAAATTGAATGATCAAAATACCGTACCATATTATGAAGCTTCACAAATTACATTAAATACTTTATGGCAAGAAATTGATGAAGATATTCCTTTAGATCGCTATGGCAATGATGTTAGCATCGCACAAGAACCTATTCATCTTTGGCAAGATGTTGTTCTTAGAGATGCACGAAGACTTTATCAAGATGGTTTGTCTTTTTATCTTGATGAAGGTAAAAATAACATTCAATTAGAAATGATTGAAGGGTCTATTAAACTAAGAAAAATTAAACTTTCTATGAATGAAACTTTAGAAAGTTTTGAAACATATAAAAATAAATATACATACCAAAAAAGTGATGCACTTTATAAGCTAGAAGCAGAAGAATCCCTATATCGTAATTCATCTAGCATTGTAAGAGGAATCTCCAGAGATCCTCTTGTAGAGCCTTTTTCAATGACGCGCTTAAAGCTTAATGTTTTAGGAACAGATTCCTATGATAATCCAGGAGATCAAGTTTCTTGGAAAGTTGATGTTGAAGAAGAAGGGTTATATCAAATCACTTTAAAAGCTAATCAATTAAGACAAAATGCGACCATTTATCGAACACTTTATGTTAATGGCAAAATCCCTTTTGAAGAAGCGAGACATCTAGCTTTTTCATACAATCAACATTGGTCGAATATGACGCTTAAGACAATGAATAATGAAGATGTATTTGTTTATCTAAAAAACGGAGATACGATAACTCTTGAAGTAGATTCTAGTTTATTTTCTAGTGTTTATGAAAAACTCTTTAAAATAACAAAAGAAATGACTGCACTTGGTTTAGATATTACAAAACTCACTAGAAATAATACGGATCGCGGAATAGATTGGGATATGATTCTCTATTTTCCTATGATCAATGAACAACTTCAAGGTTGGATTGATGATCTTTTAGAAGTATCGGATGTTCTAAAAGATCTCTATGGATTTAAAAGAAGCGCTCAAATCATTCGTGATCTTCAAGCATCCATCACAAAAATTGAAACATTAAAAGGGAACATCAATGAAATACCTCGTCGTTTAACATTGCTTTCAACAGGATCGTCATCAGCAGTTCAGTTGATCAGTAATCAGCTTGAACCTCTAATTAAACAACCCATGATTATTGATGCGATTTATATCCACGGAGAAAATGCACATTTACCATCTGCAAAAGCAAACTTTTTTGATAATCTTCGTGTAGGTATAGCAAGATTCTTTTTATCCTTTTTTGATCAATCATATCAAGAAAAAGCAGATGATGATGAACTTGAAGTATGGGTTAATCGTTCTAGACAATATGTTGATTTAATACAAAAGATTACTGATGATGAGTTTACATCACAAACAGGAATCAAGGTTAAAATCAGTTTAATCAGTGACGACTCTAAGTTATTATTGGCGAATTCAGCGAATCAGCAGCCGGATGTTGCTATGGGGATTTCTGCTTGGATTCCAAATGAATATGGTATGCGTGGGATGCTTTATGACATGAGTAAAGCTGATCAGTTCAGTGAAGTTATCCAAGTTTTTAATCCAGAACAACTCATACCAATGACATATAATAACCAATTATTTGGTTTACCTGAAACAGAAAATTTCTTCGTTTTGTTTTTTAGAAGAGATATTCTTAATGAATTAGGATTAAGTGTTCCTAATACTTGGCAAGATGTTTTAGATATGTTACCAGTTTTAAGAAGATATGGTATGAGTTTTTATGTACCTTTATCATCTTCCTCTTCATTAAAATCATTTGATTCTACTGCACCATTTATTCATCAATTTGGTGGGTCGATTTATACTCCAAATGGTCTATCTTCTGGTCTTGATCAAGAAAATACAATTGAAGCCATGACTTTTATGACAGACCTTTATCGCGAATATGCTATGCCATATCAGGTGCCTTCATTTTTTAATAGTTTTAGATATGCATCCATTCCAATAGGGATCGGTGATTTTGGTATGTATCTACAACTTATGAATGCAGCTTCCGATATCCGTGGGTTATGGGATATAGCTTTAATACCAGGAATCGAAAATCAAGTCTATAATGAAAATACGGATCAGTATGATACTGTTATTAATCGATCTATGGGTGGAGCACAACAAGCATCCATTATATTTGAGAAAAGTAAGAAGAAGAATGAAGCTTGGCAATTCTTATCTTGGTGGATGAAAACAGATACACAAATTAACTATGCAAACACGCTCATTAATACTTTAGGTACACGCTATCTATGGAATAGTGCAAATCTTGAAGCATTTGAAGAAATGAGATGGAACGAAGATCATAAACAAGTCATTCTTGAACAGTGGTCTCATCTAAAAGAAGTACCCAAAATACCAGGTTCTTACATTATTGAACGTGAAATATCAAATACATGGACGCGTGTTGTCTATGAAGATGCTAACTTAAGAAGTTCAGTCAGTGATGCAATGATTAAGATTAATAGAGAAATCAGAAGAAAGATGATTGAGTTTGGTTATCTTGACAATCAAGGAAACATCATAAAACCTTTTATCTTACCGACGAAAGAAGCAATCTTAAGGTGGTATGACAATGACTAAAGCACCTAAATTATCTCTAAAAAAATGGATAGCAGAAGAGAAAAAACAGTTCAAAGCAGATGATAAATCAGCTTACATTTTTACCTTACCTTATGTTCTTCTTTTCATGGCTTTTATTGCAATTCCAGTAGCTTTAGCAATGATTCTATCGTTTACAACATTTGATATGGTTAGTTTTCCAAAGTTTGGTGCACTTAATAATTACGTCTATTTACTTACTGCAGATGAAGAATTTATGCGCTATATATTACCAAACACCATCAAATTTGCAGTCATCGTAGGCCCTGGAGGCTATATTTTATCTTTTATTATGGCATGGGCACTTGCACAATTATCACATCGACTAAGAACAGTCTTAGCAATCATTCTTTATTCACCGTCACTAACTGCAGGTATTACCATGACAGTCGTTTGGAAGGTGTTTTTTGCAGGTGATGAATCTGGATATTTAAACTATATGCTTTTAGAACTAGGTTTAATTATTGAACCGATTGCTTTTCTTCAATCTCCTAATTATTTATTCACCATCATGATTGTTGTTGCTTTATGGGGATCCATGGGGGTTGGATTCTTAGCGATGCTTGCAGGTATTTTAAATGTAAGTCCAGAACTATATGAAGCAGCAGCGATAGATGGATTAAAAACAAGATGGCAAGAGATTATGTATATTACCATTCCCGCAATGCGACCGCAAATGCTTTTTGGTGCTGTTATGGCAATCGTTGGAACCTTTTCAGCAGGTGCATTAGGTGTTCAGCTTTCAGGATCAAATCCAACACCTAATTATTCTGGATCTTTAATTGTCAACCATATTGAAGATTATGGATTCATTCGCTATGACATGGGATATGCTGCAGCACTTTCACTCGTCCTTTTATTAATCATCTATTTCTTTAGTCGTTTATCATGGCGCCTTTTTGGCGATAAGGATTAGGAGGGATTTCATGAAAAAGCCATATAGAGCAATTAAAATGAATCCTGATAAATGGAGCTGGGATCAAATACCATTTTTATTGATGGTACTTCCAATTGCTTTATTTATGTTAATGCCTTTGATTTATATATTTAATCATGCGTTTAAACCATTTGATGAACTTATTGAATATCCCCCACGCTTCTTTGTCAACAGACCGACTCTCGATAATTTTTTGGAATTATTCAAAACAGCAACTACAACAGGTATTCCTGTTACAAGATATCTCTTTAACAGTATTTTAATTACGGTGATTGTTGTATTTCTATCTATATTTTTAGCTACCCTTACTGGGTTTGCTCTTTCTAAACTTAAGTTTCACATCAAAGGAGTTATTGCTAAAATTAATACTCTAGCGATGATGTTTGTTGGAACTGCAGTCATTATTCCAAGATATATTTTAATTGAAAGATTTGGTTTAATTGACAATTTCTTTGTCCATATTTTGCCAGTTATTGCTATTCCAGTAGGCCTTTTCTTAGTTAAACAGTTTATCGATCAAATTCCTAATGAATTAATAGAAGCTGCCAGAATTGATGGAGCAAGCAGTTTTACTATTTATTTAAAGATTATCGTTCCTTTAATAAAACCAGCTATAGCTACCATTGCTATTTTATCTTTCCAAGCTGTATGGAATGATGCATCTATATCTGCAACTTTTATCAACAGAGATTCACTAAAAACATTTGCATTTTACATGCAAACACTTTCGACTTCATCAAACGTTGTTGCAGGTGCAGGGATGAGTGCTGTTGCTTCACTCATTATGTTTGTTCCGAACCTCATTATTTTCATTTTCCTTCAGAGTAAGGTTATGAATACAATGGTTCATTCTGGTATTAAGTAGGAGGCTATCAATGAAAAAAATAACGATCCTCTTTCTTTTGTTTTCAATCATATATATTCTTTCAAGTCAAAAAGTAGAAGCTCTACCATCAACAGAATATGGTATTCCATATCAAACATATACACTTGATGCACAGAAGAGATTTATTCCCACTCAAACAGCGTATATTCCAGTTGGTACTTTTGGTAAGACTCTAAGTTTATTAAATCCAGAAGACATGTATTTTTATGAAGGTAATCTTTATATTGCAGATAGTGGAAATAAGCGAATTGTTGTTACAGATTTAAATGGCAATCTCTTAAATGAGTTTCAACTTGATGTTTTCAAATATCCTACAGGTGTATTTGTAAAAGATGAATATTTGTATGTTGCAGATAAAACAGCCAAACAAGTATTTAAAATCGATATATTAACTCAAGATATCGTTCAAACGATTGTTAAACCAACATCACCTATCTATGGTCAACAAAATGATTTCGTTCCATTGAAAATTGCTGTGGATTCGTCAGATTCGATTTATATTGTTGGTGAAGGTTCTACATCAGGCATTATTCAAGTGAATTATGCGGGAGAATTTGTCGGTTATCTAGGAATAAACACCGTTCAATTATCCTTAAGACGAATTCTCTATAACCTTTTTGTAAAAGATTCTGATTTAGCAGCATCTTTACCCGCATCACCCACAAATGTTGCATTAGGTCAAAAAGGATCTATTTTAACAACGAATATTAATGTTGGTGAAACTTTCAAAAGACTGAATATTTCAGGTAAAAATACGTTATTACCAACGACACTTTATCCATCATCAAATCTTTCAGATATTTATATGAACCAAGAAAATTATGTCTATATGGTTGCTGAAAATGGTGATGTCTTTGAATATGATTCTAATGGAAATATGCTTTTCTTCTTTAACACAAAAGATTTAGCTTTAACTCAAGCACTTGGACTCACATCGATTCCTAAGGGCGTTATTACAGATCAAACGGGTAATATCTATATCTTAGATAAAGGATATAATGCTGTTCATGTTTATCAACGAACTGTCTTTGTAGATTTAGTACATGAAGCTGTGACACTTTATAATGATGGACGTTATGTAGAATCGAAACCTATTTGGGAAGAGATTATTCGTCAAAATTCATCTTTTGCACTAGCGCATTCCGCCTTAGGAGCTGCACTTCTTAAAGAAGGTCGATTCAATGAAGCATTAAATGAGTATTATGATGCACGTGATTATCAAGGGTATTCAGTCAGTTATTGGGAAATTAGAAATATTCAAATCCAAGAAAATCTTGTCACGTGGGTACTGATTCTATCAGGTATACTGATTGCTTTAAAGATTGGATTAACAGTTTTTAGAAAATCTTTAGCGTATGAAAAATACCTTCATATGAAACATAGAATTCTAGACAAAAAGTTATCAAAAGAACTTCTTTTATCATTAAAATCATTTAAAGCACCATTTGATATGTTTTTTGATATTAAGAGATATAACCGAGCCAGTTATTTATCAGGAAGTATCGTTTTAGGCTTATTTATGGTTGTTTACATCCTCAACAGATTTGCTACAGGTTTCTTATTTAGAGCAGTTTATTTAAACAGTGTTTTGATTGAGTTATCTGTTGTTTTAGGTATTTTCATTTTATATGTTATTGTCAACTATTTAGTGTCAACATTAAATGATGGTGAAGGAAGATTTAAAGATGTCTTTATCGCATCTACGTATATTCTGATTCCCTACATCTTACTTACATTACCTATGACATTTTTATCACACTTTTTAACGTATAATGAATCATTTATCTTTACGTTTTATCATCAAATTATTCTAGGTTGGACATTCTTGTTATTCTTAATGTCAATCAAAGGAATTCATAATTATACTTTTTTTGAACTTATCAAGAATACACTGATTATTATCTTTGGAATGTTTATTTTGGTTTTAATTGGTTTACTGATTTATTCATTCTTAGGTCAACTGATTGAATTTGTTTTATCTATTGTGAGGGAGGTGATTTATCGTGTCTAAAACGATGGTTAAACATGCATTAATCATTCTTCTAGTAATGATTTTATTACCATTTGTTGTAAGAGCAACAGAAGAGGTTTTAGAGGTTGAGATTCCCTCATTTGATCGCTTAATGCCGTTTGTTGATTCAAATCGCTATACACATGCTAAATCTCAAAGTATTGCTTCTAACCAACAAACCATATTTGAAGATAGTGAAGAGATTATCACTGAAGCAGGTATGATGTATGTTGATACAAAATCACTCGCATTTCAAGTATTAAATTCTAATGGTTATATATGGTCATCGACCATTAACTATAATCAAGAAGGTTTAGCTGAATCGTTTAAAAATCGTGCAAGAAGTGCGCTCATTTTAGAATCGTTTAATACGTTAAGTACAACTTATGCGATTACTGAGGAAAATTTATTTCAAGCAAATACAACAATTATTTTCAATGAAATTACCAATGGGTTTCATGCAATAATCACTTTTGGTAGATCAAAGATACGTATAGGACTTTATGTGACATATACAAATGAAGGTATTAAAGTAGAAATTCCTCAAGAAGAAATCGATGAATCTGGTGATTTTAAGATTTCTACTATCAAAGTATATCCTTATTTTGGAGCAGTAAAAGAAGCTGATATTCCAGGGTATGTCTTTATTCCAGATGGTATTGGAGCATTAATTGATTATAAACCAATGGATACATTAGTTACAACAAATTACCAAAAGGAAATCTATGATCGAAATATTGGATATAACATGACTGATGATTTATCACAATTTATATCAGGTGGAACACGTATCTATGCACCCGTCTTTGGTTTTGTTCACGGTGTTGATCAAAATGCAGTATTTGCACATATTGAAGATGGTGCTGCTTATGGCATGATTAATGTGTATTATCCAGCTAGAACAAGAGGATATACTACCGTATTTTCAGAATTTATGTATCGAAAAGCATACAGTCAACCGGTTGATAATGTTGGAAACACAATCTCTTTATTACAGATGAAAGCAAATGAAGTCAATATTCAGATTTCCTATTCACTGCTTGAAAATGAAAATGCGAATTATGTAGGTATGGCTAAAAAATACCGAGAATCTTTACGTTTATCTGATAAAGAAAATAGTAATGAAAATATTCCTCTGCGTCTTGAGACAATCGGACTTGAACGCAAGAAGGGTGTTCTTTTTGTTGAGACAATCAAAATGACTTCATTGAAAGATATGATTTCGATTGTAAAAGATTTAGAAGAAGAAGGTTTAGATCATATCCAAATCTCACTCAATGGATTTACAAAAAACGGTGTAACATGGTCTTCTCCTCAATATGATAAGCTATCTTCTCGGTTTGGATCTAAAGATGATCTTATCGAACTAAAGAGTCTTGTAGATGATGTTTATTTAATCACTGAATACATGAAAGCAAGTTCGAAATCCTCTGGATATAACGTCTATTTTGATGCATCAAAAAAGATTAACGATCAACTCTATCTGTTTAACTCACCGACCGATACCAAATATCTTTTAGAACATTCGAAGGTTACACAAATGATAGAGAAATCATTTAGTAGTTTAAGCCGTTATGCGCATAGTGGTTTAGCTATCCAATCTATGGGTCATCTCCTTTATGAGGATTACGCGAATGATTCAAATCTTATAACCCAAATAGAACTTATGAAAAACACATTAAATGCTTATGATAGAAAAATTGCACTATTTGACGCTAATGCTTATATGTGGGATGTGATGAATGCGTTTTATCAGTTTCCGATGTATACCTCACATTATGTGACATTTGATGACACTGTACCATTCTTGTCAATTGCATTATCTGGATCTATGGATCTTTTTGGACCATTTGCAAATTTCTATCCTTATGCAAAAGATGAACTATTACGCTTAATCGACTTTGGTGTTTATCCATCTTTTGTTGTAACAAATGAATCATCAAAACTTCTTTTAGAAACAGCACTAGAATCGATTTATTCTTCTCGTTATCAAGATATTAAACAGGCAATAACAAGATATTATCATTTCGTTAATGATGCGTTGAAATTTGTTAGTGGAGATACGATTGATTCAAGAGAAGTTTTAGATTCTGGTGTTGTAAAAATCACGTATTCTAAGGGAACTTCCATTGTTGTCAATTATTTAGAGATACCTTATACATATTCAGGTCAAACCATTGATGCTAAATCGTATGTTGTCTTTCACTAAAAGGTGCTAATATGAGAAAAAGAAAAATGAGCCGAGCGCTCAGAGACAATTTAGTTGGATACTCATTCATTGGTATATGGATCATTGGATTCATTATATTCATGCTTTTTCCGTTTATCTCTTCATTGATATATAGTATGTCTAAGGTCATGATTTTAGGTTCAGGAATTGATATTCAATTTCATGGGTTCAAGAATTTTTTAGATATTTTTATCACTGAATCAGGGTTTGATTATATTGAAGCCCTGAGTCAATTTTTAAAAGAAATTATTTTTCAGGTACCTATTATTATTGTGTTTTCTGTATTCTCAACTTCAGTATTTATTAAAGGTCCATTCTT
>CAYJBI010000004.1:11391-31832 GCA_964368345.1 uncultured Mariniplasma sp.
TTGATTGCTGTCTTACTCAATCGTGAGATTAAAGGAAGAGGTTTCTTTCGTTCGATTTTCTTTTTACCAGTCATTATATCATCAGGACCTGTTATTAATGAGTTAATTACACAAGGTGCTGGTGGTGCAAATATTTTTGAATCGTATGGGTTTATCACGATTATTCAAAACACGTTAAGCCCTGGGCTGTCAGGCCCCATCGTGAATTTGTTTTCACAGATTATTATTATTTTTTGGTTCTCAGGTGTTCAAATATTACTTTTCTTAGCAGGTTTACAAAAAGTTGATCGTCAAATCTATGAAGCAGCTAAAGTAGATGGTGCAGGCCCTTGGGAATCTTTTTGGAAGATTACATTACCCTCATTATCAAGTCTTGTTTTTGTGAATGTGATTTATACCATTGTTCTACTTTCAACATTCTCAGAAAATAAAGTAATCATTGAGATAAAAGAAAACGTGTTAAACACAAGTACAGGTTTTGGTATGGCATCAGCGATGGCGTGGGTGTATTTTCTTATTGTCATGTTGATGATTGGTTTAGTTGCAGTTATCTTCTTGCCTAAACAAAAACGTGAAAGGGGGAAGATGAGATGAAACTTACATTTAAGAGAAGACTTAAGAGATTTATTTATGGCACACACGGTAGTGATTCTCCACTCACAAAAATCATTATTTATACATTATTGATTGCGATTGGATTCTTATACGTTTATCCAATACTTTACATGATTTCCAATAGTTTCAAAAGTCAAAGTGATATTGTAAATCCCATGGTGAATTGGATTCCCTCTAAACTCTATTTTGGAAATTATGAAAGAGCATTTAAAGTTTTAAAATTCTTTCCAACACTATCAAAAAGTTTACTCATTACCCTTGTTCCCGCACTCATTCAAACCATCGTAACATCAGTCATTGGGTATGGATTTGCAAAGTTTAATTTTAAGTTTAAGAATTTTTGGTTAGTATTAGTATTATTGACATTTGTCATTCCTGTACAAATCTACATGATTCCACGCTATATGATGTTTTTTGAATTTGGTTTACTTGAAAATGCTTGGGCGATTATATTACCTTCAATCGTTGGTCAAGGAGTAAATTCAGCAATCTTTGTATTAATCTTTTATCAATTCTTCAAAATGATTCCATATAGCATTAATGAAGCAGCAGAGATAGATGGTGCAGGACCCTACTATATTTTCTTTAAGATGGGTATTCCACTAGCAACACCAGCATTTATAACATCGTTCTTATTTGGTCTTGTGTGGTATTGGAATGAAACGTATGTTACATCACTATTTCTAGGGAATGCGTACCCCAATTTACAGCTTCGTTTAGCAAATTTTGTATCTGAATATTCTCAAATCTACACTGAAGAATTACTCAGAATTAATGAAGGTGTCCGTCTAGCAGCAACCCTACTTATTATATTACCGATGCTTATCGTGTATTTTACAATTCAACGCTGGTTTGTCGAAGGTGTTGAAAAAACAGGTATAACAGGAGAATAAATATGAAAAGAATAATGATTGTTTTAATGCTATTTCTGTTTAGTTTAGGTTTAATCGGATGTAAAGATGATCCGATAACACCTACCGATCAAACACCACCAGAAAATGAAACACTTTATCGAATCAATGTTAAAGAAAATGTTTCAGAAGATGTTTTAGATGAATTGGAATTAGGTTTCAATTTCTTTTGGGAACTTGCAAACGATAATCTAGAGTCAAAAGGTTATGGTCTTATTCCTGACCGTTTTAACACCTTTACAAATACTAAAGGAAATGTCGCATCTATTGCTTCAGTAGGCTATGGATTATCTACGATACCTCTTGGGATTGAAGCAGGTTTCATCACGAGAGAAGAGGGTAAAGAAAGAGCTTATCATACGCTTCTAACCCTTGAACAAATGAATCGAACACATGGCTTTTGGTATCATTTTGTTGATATGAACACAGGAGTAAGAGCTTGGAATTCAGAAGTATCTATTATTGATACAGCGATATTAATCAATGGAGTTTTAGTTGCAAGCCGTTATTTCGGAGGTGAAATAGAGGCTCTTGGCTATAAACTTTATGAAGAGATTGAATGGAATTGGTACTTTGATGAAACAACCAATATGTTTTATATGGGATATCGTCCTGAATCAGGTTTTGAAGGGTATTGGGATATGTATGGTGAACAGCTTATGGTTTATGTGCTTGCAGCAGGTAGTCCCACATACTCTGTTGGAAAAGGGGCATATTCTTTAATGAAACTTTTATCACAAAAATCAGGAAGTACTGATGATTATGATTCATTTTACATGACTTGGACAGGTTCTTTATTTACGTATCAATATTCTCATGCATGGTTTGATTTTAGTAAATATAATGATCAACAAAACTATAGTTGGTTTAAAAATAGTCAAAGTGCTGTTGATGCAGCGATTGCGTATGCAAAGACACTAACGCAAACTTATTCAGGTATTCACGAAAACTCATGGGGTATGTCAGCATCTGATGGTCCAAATGGCTATGTTGGCCCTTACGGAAGTGGTCCATCTGCTGGAAACGCTCATCGTGTAGATGGAACAGTTCCAGCTTATGGTGCGATTGCATCTATAGTCTTTAGACCTGAAGAAGCAATACGCGCGATTGAAAATTATAGAACCTATGATCGTTTTTGGAGTGTTTATGGTTTTAAAGGTGCATACAATTTATCATATTCAAATAATGGTTGGTATGCTAACGATATCATTGGTATAGATAAGGGAATCTCAGTCTTAATGATAGAAAACTACTTATCAGGTATGATTTGGAAAATCTATATGGAAGTACCTTATATTGAAGAAGCTATAGAGACACTTGATTTTATACCAGCAAACGTTAATTAAGATAAAATTAGTCTTCGAATTGCTTGAGATGGATTGTCTTTTCTATTGTATTCATATACAATAAAAGAGGTATCGAAACGTTTCAATGAGGTGTAAAATGGAAAACAAACGCTTAGAACAAATACAACGCAAGATTTTTAATTACTTTATGGACTACACCAATTTTAATGAAAATCAAAAAGGTTACGGTTTAACCATCGATGAAACAAGACACACGCAAGTAGCATCGATTGCTGCTACAGGATTTATGTTATCCTCGCTTGTCATTGGTGTGAAAGAAGGCTATATTTCTTATGAAGAAGCTTATCAAAAAGCTTATCGTACGCTTTTAACTTTAAGAGATCACATTCCACATTATGAGGGGTTTTTTGCACATTTTGTGAATATTGAAACTGGTGAAAGATTAGGGAAAACTGAGTATTCTACAATTGATACAGCGCTTTGTCTCTGTGGTGTTATCGTTTGTGATTCATTTTTTAATAAAAAAGAATTGTCCGAAATAGCATTTCAAATTTTAGATCGTGTCAATTATGAAGCTTTTATATTTGAAAAAGATAACAAAAAAGTTCTTCATATGGCATATAACCCTGATCGTGGTGGTGATTATGTTATTGGAAAACCAGGGTTTATTCATCATTGGAGCATGTTTGCAGAACAGTTAATGATCTATGTGATGATGGCAGGTTCTAAGTATTATAAACACGCTAAAGAGGTTTATGAGGGATTTAACAAAAGTATAGGTACTTATGAAGGTATTTCATATATATATTCCCCGGGTAATTCCTTATTTATTTATCAATTTCCTCTTGCTTGGTTGGATTTAAAGAATGTGTATGATCAAGAGGGTATCAACTGGTTTTTAAATGCTCAAAAAGCCATTTTAGCTCATGAAAAAGCAGCACGTCAACATGAAGATGTTTATCAAACATTTAAACCTTCATTCTTTGGTTTTTCAGCTTCTGATACACCTAAAGGGTATCGTGTTTATGGAGGTCTCCCCAATACGATGAATAAACTTGATACCGATGGTACAGTATCTCCTTTTTCAATGGTGGGATCACTCATATTTGTTCCAGATTTAGCTTTAAAAGCTATCCAAGAAATGGATCATATTGATGGACTTGAAGGTAAATATGGCTATTATGATGGTTTTAATTTTGATTGTGAACATTGGATTAGTGATAGATATATCTCTATAAACAAAGGATTAGAACTTCTAATGATTAACAACTATTTATCTCAAACAATTCACACCTTTTTTATGGCTCATCCAATCATCAAAAAAGGAATGGAGGTACTTCAATGGAAAAAAAGATAGCATGGTGGAAAAACGCTATTGTTTACCAGATTTATCCACTAAGTTTCCAAGATTCGAATGGCGATGGTATAGGTGATATCAAAGGCATTATTTCACGTTTAGATTATTTAAAAAATTTAGGTGTTGACGTGATTTGGTTATCACCAATCTATCAATCACCTATGGATGATAACGGATATGATATCAGTGATTATTTAAAGATAAATCCACCATTTGGTTCTATGGATGATATGAAAGAACTCATTCATCAAATTCATCAGCGAAAGATGCGAATCATTATGGATTTAGTCATTAACCATACCTCGGATGTTCATGAATGGTTCTTAGAATCAAGAAAATCAAAGGATAATCCCTATCGTGATTACTATATTTGGAAAGATCAGCATACTCCAATCGATTCAGTTTTTGGAGGCTCTGCTTGGACTTTTGATCCTATAACAGAGCAGTATTATTTCCACTTGTTTAGTAAAAGACAACCAGATTTAAACTGGAGAAACCCAAAACTTAGATCACATATCTATCAGATTGTAAATACATGGTTGGATATGGGGATTGATGGTTTTAGATTAGATGTTATTGATTTAATAGGAAAAGATGTTGATCAGTTCCAATTATCTGATGGCCCTTATTTAAATGCGTATTTAAAAGAACTACATGATACGTGTTTTAAGGGTAGAGATATTATGACTGTTGGAGAAATGCCAGGTTTATCTATTGAAAGAGCAGTTGAGATAACGAGTGGTGATACACCTTTACTTTCGATGATTTTCCAGTTTGCGCATATTGGACTTGATGAAGTGCCAGGTCAAGGTAAATGGGCACTTAAAAAACTTGATTTAGTTGAATTTAAAAAAGTGTTTGAAAAACTACAACACCGACTCTATCAAAGCGGTTGGAATTCACTCTTCTTATCTAATCATGACCAACCAAGAGTGGTTAGCCGTTATGGTAGCGAAGTATATAGAGTAGAATCTGCAAAGATGTTAGCGACTGTCATTTATGGTATGCAGGGAACTCCCTATATTTATCAAGGTGAAGAAATAGGTATGACTGGTGTTAAGTTTCCATCGATTGACGATTATCAGGATATTGAAACCAAAAACATCTATCATATTTTACGTGATAAAGGTTGGAGTGAAGAAGATATCATGACATCTATCTATAGTAAAAGCAGGGATAATTCTAGAACACCATTTCAGTGGAATGATGAAGAAAATGCAGGTTTTTCAAGTGGAAAACCTTGGTTGAAAGTGAATCCAAATTATCAAAAGATTAATGCTAAAAATGATCTAAACAATCAAGATGGTGTTTTTAGATACTATCAAGATTTATTAAAATTAAGAAAAAACAATGATATTTTCTATTCAGGGAAATTTGATTTAATCAATCCTAATCACCCGAAGATATTCGTTTATAAACGTTATACAGATCAACAAACCTTGTTAGTTATAGGTTCATTTAGTCAAAACGAAGAAACCATTGATTTAACAAAGTTTAAGGTAAAAAAAATGCTCATAACAAATAATGATAAAGTCAAACTTGAAAATATGACTAAACTACCTCCTTATTATGCAGCAATCTATGAGATTGGAGATGAGGTTTAATGCCTACAATTAAAGATGTAGCAAAACTTGCTGGTGTATCGATATCTACAGCATCATATGCTTTAAATAATCAACCCAATGTACACAAAGAAACGAAAGAACGTATTATGAATGCTGCAAGAGAACTCAATTATTATCCAAATGGGATTGCTAGAAATTTGAAGACCAAAAGAACAGGTAATATTGGTGTCTTTGTTTATGGATTTGCAGGTCCTATCTTCTCAGATGTCCTTGAAGGTATTAGACAAAAACTACAAGAAAATAACTTCAATATCATTGTTAGCTCAGGAAAAGCATCTGCCAATCTTCTAAACGAACGTCAAGTTGATGGTGCCATCGTTTTTGATAGTCAATTATCTGATGATGTACTTCTCAATTATTCAAGTCATGGTCATCCTTTATATGTCTTAGATCGCAAGTTAAATGGGGATAATATTTACTCTTCAATTATTGATAATGAAGGACTTGTCTATCGGTTTATTCATGAAATGATTAAGAAGGGGTATAAAGATATGGCATATTTATCCGGCCCCCTTGATGCATTTAATAATAACCATCGTTATGATGGGTTTAAGTTAGCTTTAGAAGAACATCATTTATCACATCAGTATATCCAAGGAGACTTCACGATTCAAGGAGGTTTTCAAGCTGGACTTGATCTGATTCAACAAGAAAAAAGACCACGTTTTATTTATTGCGGAAATGATGAATCAGCCATTGGACTTATGCAAGCATTGAAACAAGGCGGAATTCAAATTCCTGAAGAGATAGCTATTGCAGGATTCGATAATATTATTTTGGATGAATACATTTCTCCAAAATTATCAACGATTGGTATCGACCACTTACATTGGGGCAAAGAAGTGGCTAAAGCTATTGTTGATTTAGTCAAAGGACTTAAGACAAAGGATATTGGACATCCACAAGGACAGTTCATCATTAGAGAATCATGCTAAATTATCAATTAGACCCCAAACCCCAAGATTTTGATTTATTTTGGAAACAAGCTCTCCATGAAATGAGACTTATACCTTATGCATTTCATGTTACCCAAGTCGATCATACAGATGATATTAACGAAGTTGGATATTTTCATTACCAAGGTGCAAGAAACGAAAAGATTTATGGTTTTTATCTAAAACATGATGAAACTGAAAGACCAACAATACTTACCTTTCACGGATATAACTACCATAAGGGATATCCACTAGATTATCTTGATTATTACCGCTTAGGTTTAAACGTTTTTTCAATTGATATCAGAGGTCAAGCAGGTTTATCTAAAGATAAGTTTCCTTACGCCTCTGGGGATCATAGACATATGACAAAAGGTATCTTAGACCCTCAAACGTATTACATGAAACATGTTTATCAAGATGGTATTAACTTAATTCATCTTGTAAAAACTCTTGGCTTTGTTGATGAAAAAAAGATTATTCTCCAAGGAGCTTCACAAGGTGGCGGCATTGTCTTAGCCTTAGCAGCATTAACAGATGTTTACTTAGTTTATGCAGATGTTCCATCATTTACTTATTTTAGAGGAAGAATGGACACAAAAAATGGTTCAATTCGTGAAATAGAAGATTACGTCAATGAATATAAACTTGATCGTGAAAAAGTAATCAAGAATGTACAATATGTGGATCTCATACATCTTGTTCCATGGATAAAAGCACCTGTCATGATTTCTGTAGGAGGTAAGGATGATATTTGTCCTATGCGTTATTTCATGCTTGCATATGACAAGATAACAACTGAAAAAAAGATCTATGAATATCCTGATGCTGGACATGAGGGTGGAAAAGAAACACATCGAAAAATCATTCTTAATGATATAAAGGAGAATCTTTTTGAACACTAAAAAACTTTTAAAAGAGATGACATTTGAAGAAAAAGTCGGACAAATGATGCAGATTGCACCATTCTTTTTCATCGAACACGCAAATGTCGAAGTGTTTGGTGATCATAAAGACCTCGGATTAACAAAAGAAGAAATCTTTCATACAGGGAGTGTCTTAGGAATTGGTAATGCCACTGAAATGAAAACAGTTCAAGAACTATATTTGAAGCATAATCGACTTGGAATTCCACTGATGTTTATGGCAGATATCGTTCATGGATATGAAACTATTTTTCCAGTTCCAATCGCACTTGCATCCACATTTAATGAATCATTAGTCTATCAAGCATCCAGAATTGCAGCTATTGAAGCTTCAACTGCTGGTATCCATGTGACATTTGCTCCTATGGCAGATTTAGTAAGAGATCCACGATGGGGAAGAGTAGTTGAATCTTTTGGTGAGGATCCCTATTTAAACGAAGTTCTAACAAAGTCGTCTGTTCTTGGTTTCCAAAAGGATAATCTCAAGGATGAAGACTCAGTTGCTTCATGCATCAAACATTTTGCCGGTTATGGAGCTTCGGAAGCAGGCAGAGACTATAATACGGTTGATATATCTAGAATCAACTTGCATAATATGTATTTTTCAGGATATAGACGTGGTGTTGAAAGTGGAGCAAAACTAGTGATGACCTCATTCAATGTCATTGAGGGAATTCCAGCAACTGTAAGTTCATTTTTATTAAAAGATATTTTAAGAGACTTATGGCATTTCAAAGGGGTATCCATTAGTGATTATGATTCTCTTCATCAAATACTTGCACATGGTTGTGCAGAAAATGATGAAGAAGCAGCAGAACGAGGAATTGTTGCAGGTCTTGATATTGAGATGGCTTCAAACTGTTATATCAGAAATCTAAAGAAACTCGTTATGGAAAATAAAGTTCCGATAGAACTGATCGATGAAGCAGTTTTACGTATTTTAGATTTAAAAAATGAAGTAGGCTTATTTGATAATCCGTATAAAGGAGCAAGTCTTAAAAGAGAAGAACAACTTGTTCGCTCGAAAGAACATTTAGATGTAGCGCTTGATATTGCTAAAGAATCCATCGTTCTTTTAGAAAACAATGGGATACTTCCTTTATCTAAAAATTTAAAAATAGCAATTGTTGGACCTTATGCAACATCGAAAGAAACCAATGGTCCATGGTCATGGCATGGCAACAATCAATTGAATAAATCTCTTTATGAATCCATGATAGATTTAGAGGCATCCATTTTAGTTGCTATCTCAAAAGATGATTTTAACACGTATACACATGAAGAAATTAATAAAATTAAAGAATCTGATGTCGTCATATTCGCACTTGGAGAACATTTTAGAGAATCAGGAGAAGCCCATAGTAAAGCACATATTCGATTATCTGATAAACAGATGAATCTCTATCAAGAAATCAAAAAGATGAGTAAAAAAACAGTCACGATTGTTACTGCTGGGAGACCTCTTATCTTAAAAGAACTTCAAACATCGGATGCACTTGTTTATACGTGGTTTTTAGGTTCGAGACATTCTGATGCAGTATCAAGAATGCTTCTAGGTTATGATAATCCATCAGGTAAACTTCCAATGAGTTTTCCAGTAACTGAAGGACAAATTCCAATTTACTATAACTATTTAAATACCGGAAGACCTTATCAAATTAATGGTCATAACGAATATACTTCACATTATTTAGATATTAGTAATGAACCTTTGTACACTTTTGGAGATGGAATATCATATACAACTTATCAGTATTCTGATTTATCCATCAATCAAAACCATATGTTTAAAAATGATACAGTCAAAGTATCTGTTGATATTAAAAACATTGGTGAAATGAAGGGTAAGGAAACTGTGATGCTCTTCATAAGAGATCGAGTTGCATTTATTTCAAGACCCGTGATGGAATTAAAGAAATTTAAAAAGATAGAACTAAATCCTCATGAAACAAAACAAATCACTTTTGAAATATCAGCTGATGATTTACTTTATTATGATGCTGCAGGAAAGAAAGTATTAGAACCTGGTCTATTTGACATCATGGTTGGTCCATCTGCCAATAAGACCAGAAGCTTAAAACTAGAACTAAAAAGAGGTGAATGATGTGATTCTTAGTAATACATTAAAACTAAAAGATTTATCAAATGGTGGTATTCACATCTCTTTACTTGAGACTGGGGATATCCATAGTATCACTTATAAGGATTTTCAAATCAATCTTTTAAATGGTAATCTTGTTGATGGTTCTATCATGAATCTCTATTTACGCATTTTTGATGATAAAGAGATTTTATATACACCTCTTATCGGCAAATATTCACCTTCTATGTTTACAGTAAATGAAAAAGGTGTATGTTATGAAGGTGTATTTAACGATGTTCAATATCAGGTTTTTATCACAGTCCATCCATTTTCATATGATTTATCTGTTTATTTATCTTCAACAAATCATCAAAAAGTGGATGTGATTTTTGGACAAGATATCGCAATTACTTCCAAATCAAGTGTTTTAAATAGTGAACCTTATACCGTACAATATATCGATTATAAATCATTTGAAGATGATCATGGATTTACACTTTGTGCAAGACAGAACCAAGGGAAAACACAATTTTTACAGGTGGGTTCTTATTCCAATAACATTGGGTTTTCAACAGATGGATTTCAATTTTTTGGCTTAAGTTATAAAGAAACAGGTATTCCAGAATCACTTAAAAATGAGAAACTCATCTCAACAATCTATCAATATGAGTTTTCTTATTTTGCACTACAAAGCGAAAAAATATCTTTAGATAACCAAGTTCAAGGTATTCATTTTTATGTTTTATATGATCCGGATTTTCAAGGTGTTATCGAAAAACAAATGGAAGTTAAGATGGATTTAAAACATGATGTTAAGATTATCAATAAAACCAATGACCTAAGATTAGAATCTTTATTAAATCCAAACAAACTTCTTAGTGGAAAAAGTTTAACCTATGAAGATATGATCGTGATTTATCCTGATATGGATCAAGTAGAAAAAAATGAGCATGATTTACTTTCATTTTTCACAAAAACCCATGACCATATTGTTATGAAACAAAAAGAGTTACTTGTTGAGCGTCAACATGGACATCTCATGATTCATGGTGACATTAATCATGTTAGTGAAAATGTGATGGCAACGACGAACTGGATGTTCGGTGTTTTTAATTCACATGTTGTTTTAGGTAACTCGAGTTTTAATAAGTTTTTAGGCGATTTAAGAAACCCGTTAAACGTTCAAAAAATATCTGGACAGCGTATTTATCTCAAATATAGGGGAAAATATCTCTTACTGGGATTACCTTCATATTATGTGATGAATGCTTTATCAACACGTTGGGTATACGTTTTAGAAGATGATGTTATTAGAATTGATGTTTTAGTTGATGAAAATCATCTTCAAGAAAGATTTATCTTTTCATCAATTCAAAAGAAATCTTATGAACTCATCGTAAGCCATCAAATTGTGATGGGTGTTAATGAACTTTCTTACGATATTTCTTATCAAAGAGTCGATGATTCACTCATTTTTGAGGTCCCTAAAGACTCGATGATGGCCATCGGTTATCCAACGCTTAAATATAGATTAACAAGTTCTCAAACTTTTGATATATTGTCAGAAAAAGATGCTTTTAATACGACACCGCAACAGGGGTTGTTGTTGATGAAGTATAATGGTGTTTCAGAGTTTAAGATGGATCTTCAAGCAACATTTGAAGACCAATTTGAAGAAATCATTTCAATTGATCAAAAGAATACAAGTGAACGTAGTATCTCATTTATTGAAGCATTTTCAGGACATTTAAGTTTAAGACATTTAGAAAAACAAGATGATTTGAATATTTTAATGCATACGCTTTATTGGTATACTCATAATGCTATGGTACATTATTCCTCACCACATGGATTAGAACAATATAATGGTGCAGCTTGGGGAACCCGCGATATATGTCAAGGACCTATCGAATACTTTATGGCTACTCAGCACTATGATCTTGTTAGAGAAATACTACTCAAAGTTTATCGTAGACAATTTATTGAAAATGGTGATTTCCCACAGTGGTATATGTTTGATAATTATTATCAGATACAAGCACATGAATCACATGGTGATGTCATTGTTTGGCCTTTAAGAGCACTTGCATATTACTTAAAAGCAACTGGGGATATAGGGATCTTAAATGAAAAAATAAGCTACATGTCCATTAATAAAAATGAATTCACTGAATCATATAGTTTATTATCCCATGTTGAAAAACAAGTTCAAGCAATCATTAACTCCTTTATTCCTAATACATATTTACCGCGTTATGGTGGTGGAGATTGGGATGATACACTACAACCTGCTAATCATGATTTAACACAAAAAATGGTCAGTGGTTGGACGGTTGCTTTACTCTATGAAGCACTTCATGTATTTTCAACAGAAATTGAAGATATTCATAAAAACTACGCTAATGAATTAAAACATTTAAACGAAAAAATCTTAAAACATTATGAAGAGCATATCATTGTTGATTTCATACCTGCTGGATTTGTTGTTTTTAATGAACATGAGAAAAGTTACTTATTACATCCAAGAGATAATAAAACTGGATTAAAATATCGATTATTACCTTTAACAAGATCAATGATTGCAGAAATACCAAGTGCCCAAATGGTGAAAAATTACACTTCAATCATTAAAAGTCATTTACATCATCCAGATGGTGTTCGTTTAATGAATACAGCAGTTGCATATCAAGGAGGGAAAAATACTTTTTTCCAACGTGCAGAAACTGCTGCAAACTTCGGTCGTGAGATTGGCCTGCAATATGTACATGCTCATATCAGATATATTGAAGCTATGGCGAAGATAGGGCATGCTGACGAGGCTTATCAATCACTTATGCAAATCAACCCTATCTTGATTCAAAAACGCGTTAAAACGGCATATTATAGACAATCAAACATGTATTTTTCAAGTTCTGATGCGTGGTTTAACAACAGATATGAAGCAAAAGAAAACTTTGAACTTATTAGAGAAGGTCAAATTTTAGTAAAAGGTGGATGGCGTCTTTACTCATCAGGTCCAGGGATTTATACTCATCAGTTGATTTCAAATATTTTAGGAATTAGAAGTTATCATCAAAATCTGGTTATTGATCCTGTTCTTTCTCATGACTTAGATGGTCTTGAAGTTATGTATCAGTTCAACGGAAGAAAAATTAAACTTACATATAGAGTTGGAGAACCTCATATTAAGTTAAATGGTCTTAATGTAAGCTATCATCAATTACCTTCAAAATATAAGAATCCTGCATTTCTAATAGAAAGCAGTATACTTGAAAGACATTCTAAAGAAATACTTCTTGAAGTTTATTATCAATAAAGCGATGCAAATCGCTTTTTTGATACATTCAAGAGGTATTAATTCATGATATAATAACATTTGAGGTAAAGCCATGAAAAATATATATTTAACATTTTATGAACATCAAACTAGAAAACTACATAAAGATCATTTAGGAGATTTTGATATAAGTTTATATCCCTTTTTAAGTTATGAAGATCCCTATTACATATTAAACCCAGATATCTTGATTGGTCGTTTAGATCATAAGAAGACATTTGGTTTTTTAAGACAAGAGTTAGAAGACATCTATCTTGAACAAAGAGATATGATGGATGCGATGCATGATGACATTGTTTTAGTCAAAGAAGGTGTCCAACCACGTATCGTTTATATCGTTAAACGTGCACTATCACTATTGGTTGCTACAGTCAAACAAACGAAGAAAGGAATCTTCTTTGAACCAGACACGTTTATTGATCGTCGTCTTGAAGTTGAAGGTTTTGAAAATCTCGTGATTGGTCATGTCGTTATGCTTGAGATTGAATCGATTGAGCAATTTGTGATTTACGCGAGAGTCAACAAAATTATTGGTCATTTAAATGATCCAGATATTAATACTTTAAAGATTGTTGCTAGTTATGATTGGCCACAAAATTTTTCAGAAAGCGTCATGAATTCTTTATTAGATATTCATATCGATATTGAAAAAGAAAAGAAAGAACGTCTTGATTTAACAGATCAATTGATTATTACGATTGATGGTAAAGATGCTAAAGATTTAGATGATGCAATTAGTTTAGAGATGAAGGATAATAAGTACATATTAGGCGTACATATCGCCGATGTATCCCATTACGTCAAAGAAAAAACGGCGTTAGATGATGAAGCATATAAACGTTCAACATCATCTTATTTAGCAGATAGAGTTATTCCGATGTTACCCCATAAGTTATCAAACGATTGGTGTTCATTAAACCCAAATGAAACAAAATTAACCCTTTCATGTATGATTGAACTTGATTTAGAGGGAAAAGTACTTTCTTATGATATCCAAAAATCATTTATTGAAAGCAAACGAAGAATGAATTATGATGAAGTTAATCGGTTTTTACTTCAATGTGAGTCTTTAAATGATGAAAATATCGAAAAAATGCTCATATCGATGAATGAACTTTCACAGAAACTCAAAATGATTCGTAAAAAACGTGGCGAGATTGAATTTGAATCATCTGAACTTGGATTTATTGTTGATGATAATGGAAGAGTTTTAGATGTATATGAAAGAAAAACCGATGAAGCAGAACAATTGATTGAATCATTTATGTTGATTGCGAATGAAACTGTCGCATTCCACATGTTTCATTCCAATTTACCATCTCTTTATCGTATACATGAACAACCTGATCACATCAAATTAAAACTTGCTTTACAAACAGTTGCCAAATTGGGTTTTCCTGTCAATTTAAAGCAATTAGGTAATCCTAAACCTCTTCAAATTTTAACCGAAAATACTGCAAGTACTCCGTATCAGTATATCGTTCATATGATTTTATTACGAGCTATGCAAAAAGCGAAGTACAGTGAAACGTTGTCTTTACACTATGGATTAGGAGCTCGCTTTTATACACACTTTACATCACCTATTCGCAGATATCCTGATTTAATGGTTCACAGACTGATTCATAAATTGGTTTTAGGTGAAGCTTCAAACTATAAGAAGGAAGTTTATCATTTTGAAGAAATAATGGCTGAAGTCGCACAGCATACATCAGATCAAGAAAGAAAATCAATTCAGATGGAACGTGATGTATCTAAACTTAAGTCATGTGAGTATATGGCAGATAAAATTGGTAACTATTTTAAAGCAATTATTTCTCAGATGATGCCATCAGGTATGTTTGTTAAACTCTCAAATGGTATTGAGGGGTTTGTCCCATTACGCGTTTTAAATGATTACTATATGTATGATGAAGCTAATTTGACATTTGTTGGTAATCGCGGGAAAAAATATCGTTTAGGAGACGCAATAAAAGTTGAACTTTTAGATGTAGATTTAGCACAAAAGAAAATGGATTTTGGTATCGTTGATACAAAGAACAAGAAGGTTAACAACTATGAAAATTATCGCTAAAAACAAAAAGGCAAGGCATGATTACTTCATTGAAGAAACGTATGAAGCAGGCATCAAGCTTTTAGGAAGTGAAATTAAATCGGTTCGTTTAGGAAAAGTCACTGTTAATGATTCGTTTGTTACAATCAAAGAAGGTGAAGTTTTTGTCCATAATTTGCATATTGCAAAATATGATTTTTCAAACCGTTTTAATCATGAAGAAACTCGTCCTAGAAAGCTTTTAATGCACAAAAAAGAAATATTAAAATTGTTTTCAAAAACAAGAGAACAAGGATTTACATTAATTCCTTTAAAGGTGTATCTTAAAGAAGGTCTTGCTAAAGTAGAAATTGGCCTTGCTAAAGGTAAAAAAGATTATGACAAACGTGAAACATTAAAAGAGAAAGATCAAGCGATGCGCTTGAAAAAATTATTGAATAGAAGGTAATAAAATGGAAGTCAAAATTGGTCTCGCCCTTGGGGGTGGCGGTGCTAGAGGATCTTATCAAATAGGAGTTCTTAAAGCATTAGAAGAAGCAGGCATTTTAAAAGAAATTGTACATATTTCTGGGACATCTATTGGTGCCATTAATACGCTAATGGTTATGGCAAAACTTTCCTATGAACGCATGATTGAAACATGGGAAATGATTAATAATTCGGATATTTATGGTCATAAACTTGAAAAACTTAAATTTGATAAAGTTGGGCTTTTTAGTTTAAAGGATATGTATGATAAACTTTGTGAACAGGTGAAATTATCAGAAATTAGAGAAAGTAAGATTCAAGGTTACGTCACCGCAGCACGTATTAGAAAAGGTTCAATGATTGAACAGGTATTACTCCATCGTATGGAAAAGGAAGTTTTTCATTTAAATGATTTTGATGAACCTCATAAGGCAGTCTTAGCTTCCGCATCCATTCCTGTTTTATTTGGATCAACTGAAATTAAAGATGAGTTTTATGTTGATGGAGGAACAATCGATAACTGTCCAATTCATCCATTGATTGAACAGGGATGCAATGTGATTTTTGCAGTTCCCATTGACTCAAGGTTTAGTGATAAAGAGTATCGTAATGATAAAATAACTTTAATCAATTTGGAAGCTAAAAAGTTATTTTCATTTACGATGTTAGATATTCTTGATTTTAAACCATCGGATGTTCATCATAAATCAAACTATGGGTATCTTATGACAAAAAGAATGTTAGAAAAACTTAAAGATTTAGGCATATATGATGGTATCCACTGGCATTTAAGTGATCAGTATCAACACATTTGTTTAGATAAAAAAGAAGAACTCACTGTGAAAGAAGAGGTATCAACGTGGAGTTAAATATGATTCGTTGGATTCAATTGATGAGAAATCCATTTTTCGATCAACTCTTTTATTTCATTACTCAATTAGGTGATCAAATTGTTTTTATAGGGGTTGTTGCTGTTATCTACTGGACAATCGATAAGAGATTTGCTCATAAGTTCACATTCGCTTTTATGATGAGTGCCATTGTAAACACAAGTTTTAAATCGCTATTTAAAAGAGTGCGCCCTTTTTATTATCCAGATATATCATCAGAACCTTCATGGCTTACTACAGGGTATTCGTTTCCTAGCGGTCATGCTCAAGCTTCAGGTGTTTTAGGGTATACAGCATTTTATGCAAGCAAGAAAAAAGGTTTATCTTGGTTAAAGTATGTTGCATGGTTTATCATTATTCTCGTTCCTTTTTCAAGAATGTATTTAGGACAGCATTTCTTATCCGATGTTATTGTTGGATTAATCCTTGCTTTAGGTTTAACCCATATAACCTTTAAATTAGTAGATTTCATGGGTGATGATGAGCATATCTATACATTAATGATTGCTCCACTCTTCATTTTAGCGTTGTTCTTTTTTAAAACACATGATGTTTATGTTGCAGCTGGAGGATTTGTTGGTTTTGCATTAGGCTATTATCTTGAAAAGAAATATATAAAGTATGATGTAAAAGCAGTTTGGTGGATCCAAATCATTAAAGTCATTGTTGGATTGATGGTTGCCTTTGGTATTAAAGAAGGTTTAAAGATGGTTTTTCCGGATCAAATCATCTTTGATTTTATACGTTATTTTGCGATTGGAGTTTGGGCTGCAGTTGGTGCACCTATCGTGTTTAAATATGTCATTAGAAATCATCACAAAAAAATTTAATGAACTAACTCTTGATGAACTTTATCAAATCCTTGATCTTAGATCGAGGGTTTTTGTCATTGAACAGAACTGCATCTATCCTGATATTGATTATAAAGATCAAATGAGTATACATTATATGATAAAGAAAGAAGATAAAATCATAAGTTATTTAAGAGTATTACCTCCGAAACTACGATTTAATGAACATACAATATCACGCGTCGTAAGTGATGAGCACTATCGAAAATCAGGATATGCTACACAATTGATTCAAAAAGCACTTCAAGATATTAAAGGATATAAGGTTCGTATTTCAGGACAAGCTTATCTTAAAACATATTATGAATCTTTAGGCTTTGAAATCGTTCATGGCCCATATTTAGAAGATGGTATTTTTCATTACGAAATGTTACATCACAATTTTTAATGATGATTCATTTTAACTAGTTATTTAATGAAATCGTCATCTCTTACGGCTTTACATTTAATGTTGTTCATGCTAAAATATAAGCGCAATGAACAAAACGAGTAGTAGATGATTTCTTTCTTAGAGACTTCGTGGTAGGTGAAAACGAAGAGAATAGTCTATGAACGCTATTTTGGGAGCAAAAGGTCAGTCGGCCATAACGACAAAGTGAGTGCTAGGTTTACCTAGAACTAAGGTGGTACCGCGTAATCCATTACGTCCTTAGAAATCCTAAGGATGTTTTTTTATTCAATCAGGAGGTATAGTATGCGTTATATGACAGCAAAAGAAATTCGTCAAACTTGGTTAGATTTTTTTCAATCAAAAAAACATAAGGTTGAAGCATCAGCTTCATTAGTACCACAAAATGATCCAACACTTCTTTGGATCAATGCCGGTGTTGCACCTTTGAAGAAGTATTTTGATGGTACTGAAAAACCACAAAATCCACGTATTACCAATGTCCAAAAATGTATACGTACCAATGATATTGATAATGTTGGACGCACAGCAAGACACCATACATTTTTTGAAATGCTTGGTAATTTTTCGATTGGTGATTACTTTAAACATGATGCGATTAGTTGGGGGCTTGAATTATTGACAGATCCCAAGTGGTTTGGTTTTCCTATAGATAAACTTTATATGACTTATTATCCAGATGACATAGAAGCAAAAGATCGCTGGATTGAACTTGGTATCGATCCATCACATTTAATTCCTCGCAGTGATAATTTTTGGGAAATTGGTGCCGGTCCTTGTGGCCCAGATACAGAAATCTATTTTGATCGTGGTGAAGCTTATGATAAAAGAGGAAAAGAATTAATCGAAGAAGATTTAGAAAACGAACGATATATTGAAATTTGGAATATTGTGTTTTCTCAATATAACTCAAAACCAGGATTATCAAGAGATGAGTATCCTGAACTACCTTCTAAAAATATTGATACAGGAGCTGGACTTGAACGTTTTGCATGTGTCATACAAGGTACAAAAACAAATTTTGAAACAGATTTATTCTTACCTATCATCAAACATGTTGAAGAATTAACAAATATACCTTATGAGGGTCAAATGGCATTTAAAGTCATAGCAGATCATATTAAAGCATTAACGTTCGCTATTTCTGACGGTGCAATTCTATCAAATGAAGGACGTGGATATGTACTAAGACGTCTTTTGAGACGTGCTGTAAAATATGGAAGAAAACTGAATTTATCAAAACCGTTTTTATATGAACTTGTTGATGACGTTGTTGAAACAATGGGTGTATTTTATCATAATCTTTATGAAACAAAAGATATTGTTAAGAAACTTGTTTTAAAAGAAGAGCAAAAGTTCTTAGAAACAATTAATGAAGGGGAAAAGCATTTATTAGATTCACTTGCAAAAGAAAATCATTTAGTGAGTGGTGAGGTTGCTTTTAAACTTTATGATACGTATGGTTTTCCAATTGAGTTAACGGTTGAATATGCAGAAGAACATGGTGTCAAGGTTGATATCGATGCGTTTAAAGAAGAACTTGAAAAACAAAAAATAAGATCAAGATCTGCAAGAAGCGAAAATACATCAATGAAAGCACAAGATGAAGCATACTTAAACTTTACAACACCTTCTTTATTTGTTGGTTATGAAACTTTACAAATAGAAGCAAAAGTTATTCAAGTATTTCCAGAAGGTATTGTCTTAGATCAAACACCTTTTTATGCAACATCTGGTGGACAGGTTTGTGATAAAGGTTGGATTAACGGATTAGAAGTTCTTGAAGTATCGAAGCTTCCTCATGGACAATTTATTCATAAGGTTGAAGGTGAATATGAAAAAGGCGATGAAGTCTTAGCTGTCGTTGATCAAAAAGAACGTCAAAAGACAATGAGAAATCATAGTGCTGCACATCTTTTCCATCAAGCAATTAAAGATATTTTTGGACGACATGCAAATCAGCAAGGTTCACAGGTTGCTCCTTGGAGCTGGCGTTTTGACTTCAATCATTATGAAACAGAAACAGATAATCGTATTTTAGAAGTAGAAACACTTGTAAAAAAATATATCAAAGAAAAACCTCTTGAAGTTATAATAAGAAAATTACCAATAGAAGAAGCAAAAAAACTTGGAGCAATGGCACTTTTTGGTGAAAAATATGGTGATATTGTCAGAGTTGTTGATATGGGTTGGAGTAAAGAATTTTGTGGTGGAACGCACGTCAAAAATACGAAAGAAATCTTAGATTTTGCGATTACATCATATGAATCCATTGGTTCTGGTATCTATCGTATGGAAGGTGTTACTGGATTTGATGTTCAATCGAAAGTTAAACATTTTTTAGAACCTCTTGAACAAGAAATCTCATTAATTACAGACAAAATTTCTCGTCTTGATAATCAACTCTTTATACCGAAAATACCAGAAATAATCGGATCTTATGAAGATGTTATCAATTACAGAAAATATGTTGAATCTTTAAAAGAACTTGCTAAGAATTATGAAAAAGATCTTTCAAGAAAAATGCAACAAGATGTATTAAAGCATTTAGATGATTTTATCAAAGATCCAAATAAGAAAAAACAGCTGATTGTCACCGAAGGTGTTGATCAAAAGGTTTTAAAGCAACTGATTGATGCACTCTATGATAAAATAAAAGCAGAAACACTTTTCT
>CAYJBI010000005.1:0-31595 GCA_964368345.1 uncultured Mariniplasma sp.
CCCGCATAGCAGGTGGTTTTATGTTACTCTTCGAGCAACATAATAAAAAACGTGATGATTTATCACGTTATTTGTTGTTTTACTTCTTTTCGTTTAGACCATAGCGTCTATTAAATTTCTCAACGCGTCCAGCTGCTTGAATAAATGTTTGTTGGCCAGTGTAGAATGGATGGCAGTGTGAACAAGTATCAATGCGAAGATTATTTGCTGTTGTTCCAACTTCATATTCAGTTCCACATGTAGCACACTTTACCTTAGCTACTGTATATTTAGGATGAATTCCTGGTTTCATATGTTTTCTCCTTCCGCCATGACAACAAGTCATAGTAAGTTTTGCGCAATCATTATATCATTCAATATTTGAATAATCAAGACATAAAGAAAAAAATACTTGTTATTGTAAATCTCTATTCCATGTCTGCCAAATTTTTAAGAATCTTTGAGCGATTAACCCAGTAACAACTCCCGCTGGAATACTCAAAAACAACATAATCGGTAAATAAAAGACAATTGCCGTACTTCCAATAACAAAATATCCACCGATAATTTGCCCAATACAGTGAAAAACTGATCCAAGGACACTTACACCTAAAATACCAAAAAAATTCATTTTCTTAAATATACCCATCGCTAGTGTGGCAGAAATTGCCCCAGCAAAACTCATGTAGAAAACCGGTCCAAGTAATTTCCCAGTCAATAACGATACAAGAAGAACACGAGAAATCGTTAATATCGATGAATCCTTAAATGAGTATACGTAAAGAACAATCAAGGTGACAACATTTGCAAATCCTAATTTTGCTCCAGGGACAGGAATCACAGGAATCGCTGATTCAATTATGTTTAAAACGATGGCGATTGCTAGAAAATTAGCTAACAATGTCATTTTACGGGTTTTTTTCATAGTTTATACAGCAAAATCTCCTCGATCGGTTACAAACTCAATCCTTACACGATTGGGCAAACAAATCAATGGCCATCCTGTTGATTCTCCTTCTCTGCTACATATATTATTAGGACTTTGTTCCTCGATAATTTGTACACTTCTTTTTCCAAAATCATAACGAATAACAACAATTTGTCTAATACCATTAATTGTATAGTCGCCTAAAAGTGTAATCGTATTATTTTCTTGATTAATCATCGGATAATTCACGTCATACTCATCGGGAACAAGTTGTTGATATTTTCTAGTCACTGTCTGTTTTGCAAAATCTATAACAACAATTGGATCATTTGAAGTACCATAATAAACATTCGCAAGTGCTGCGTCTTCATTAAAAGCAAGCAATCTAAATGCAAGAAAAACTCCTCCAAGAAAAATGAAGAGTAATCCTACTAAAATAATATCTCGCTTTTTTTGTTGACTCATATTATTCATTCATAAACCTCAAACACAGTATCTGTTAAAAATGTAGAAATTGTTTCATCATAATTATAGCGAACAAGTTCAAGACCAAGTTCATTTTGATGATCATCTAAAAACTTATTAAAAACTTCGGGTGGCATTGAAAACAGTGCTGTTGATAAAGCATCTGCAACTCCAGCATCATCATTAAACACAGTCACAGTGTGATAATAATGTACCGGCATTTTTGACTTAGGAGAAATAACATGATGATATCGATAACCCTCATAGGTCACATATTGTTCAAAGTTCCCACTTGTCGTGATTGACTTGTTCTTAATATAGACCAAGCCATACACTTCATTTGTGCTTACAGGATTAAGCAAGTCAATATGGAAGAGTTCTGTCTTACGTTTTATTCTTTTTCCTAACGATATGGAACTGCTACCTGCAGATATTGAAAAATACTCAACACCTTCATCTTTAAGAAAGTCATGAACAATCTGAGTCGCATATCCTTTTGACATAGCTCCAAGATCCAAACTGACATCTTCATGGTTCAAACGCACAAAATATTTATTATCAACTTCAGATAATGTATAAGGCTCATCTATAAGTTCTATTTCCTCGAGATTTTCTAAAACACCTTCATACACACTTTTCGGAATTTCAGTATGCAAATAATTGTTTTCCTCATCAAGAATAACATCTTTCCAAACTGTCACCATTTTTCCAATCGATATATCAAAATATCCATCAGTCAACGTTTTTATGCGATCTGCTTCTTCTAATATTTCATAAAGTTCAAAATCAATTTCAATATCTTCATTAATTCTTTGATTAATACTATATAAATTTTCCTTAAAACCTGAGTTATGAGAAAGAGGCTTATGACTGTTAGTTAATTCATGATATGTTCTATAGATTTCCTTAATACTTGTTTCTAATTCTTCTGCTCGTTCTAAGCTTTCTGTTGTAACTGAAATGCTTATAAAAGTATCCATATACTCATAAAAGTTAAAACTGAATGTCTCTTCTTTTTTACATGCAGAAATAAATACGAGACTCACAAGTAACGTCATCAATAACAATGCTTTTTTCATACGAACCTCTCAATTCTAATGCTATTTCCTAAAAGTAAAGAAAAGGACAATAATTGTCCTAAATCTTTACATCAACAATCGATCCATCAGGATTTGGATGATCTTTTAAGTAGGCCAAAATCGGATTATAGTGTTTATCTACTTTACCTGGTTTGCAACGAGATAAATTTTTGACTTCACCGTTAAGTATTCCTGTAGCAAATGCACGGCAACCAGGAGTTCCACATGCACCACAATTGTAATTCGGTAAGAGTTTTTCTACTTCATCAATTCTTGAGTCTTCTTGAACATGAAGGTACTTGTTTGCTAGTGATAATATCACACCCAGTAAAATACCAAGCCCTCCAAGAACAATGAAAGGATATAACATGTCAATCATAGTTTGACCTCCTTTAAAAACTCGATAGTATCGTTAAAACTACATGAAGCTTTTCCACTTCTTGTTGAACATGATTCACAAGATTGTGCTTCTAAATATGCTTCTTTACATGATTCTGGAATTGCAACTTTAGAATTTAAATACATCGTACCCATGTATAAAGCAATGAAAGCTGCAATAATACCAACAACGATTAAAAATTCCATTAAATAATACCTGATAATCCCATAAATGCCATTGCCATAAGACTAGCAGTGACAAATGCTATAGGAAGACCTTTCATCGCTTTAGGTACGCTAGCTGAATCAAGGCGAAGACGAATAGCAGTAAATGTAATAATAATAAATGCATATCCTAAACCAGAACCAAGCGCAAACATGAGTGCCTCTGGATAAGTTTTCATTGTCCCTACGTTAGTTAAAGCAACACCTAAAACCGCACAGTTAGTTGCAATTAATGGAAGATAAACACCTAAAGCTTTATATAAACTTTGGCTAAAACGTTTAATAACTAATTCCGTTAATTGTACTAAAGATGCGATAACCAAAATAAACGCAATCGTATCAATATATGTGATTTTTAAATCAGCCAACACATAATGATAGAGTGGATAAGTGATAGCTGCTGCTAAGAAAATAACTGTAATAACCGCTAATCCCATACCTACGACAGATTTCATCTTTGTAGAAACACCGAAGAATGAGCATAGTCCTAAAAACTGCATTAACACGATGTTATTAATAATCATCGCGGAAATTAATATCGCAATTAAGTTCATTATTTTTTAGCTCCCTTCGCTTGTTTTGAAGCTGTAATTACAGCTAATATCACACCGATAACTAAGAATGCTCCCGGAGGTTGAACGAGTACTTGGAACGCATACTTCCCTAATCCAAGACCTTCAAATACTGTGTATTCAAAGCCAAGTGGCAATGTTTTTCCAAGGACAATAGCCCCAGTTCCTAAAAACTCTCTAAAGAAACCAATCATCATTAATGAAACTGCAAAACCGATACCAACGCCCATGCCATCAAGTAAAGCTTTGGGAACACTATTCTTAGATGCAAATGACTCAGCACGTCCAAAGACAACACAGTTAACAGTAATCAATGCAATGAAGACACCGAGTTCATTTGCTAATGCTGGTGCAAAAGCATCAACAAGCATTTTTAAAATAGTAACCTCGGTAGCAATAATAATAACATAAACTGGAATTCTAATTGTATCTGGAATGACTTTTCTAATGAGAGAAACCGATGTATTTGTCATTGATAAAACGAGAATAACAAGAATTCCCATCCCAAGTGATCCCTCAAATGTTGAGGTTACTGCAAGTGCTGGACATAATCCAAGCACCATAACAAAGATGCCATTTTCTTTCCAAATTCCTTTTGTGAAAATATCCCATAAAGAAGGTTCTTTTTCAACAGCAGGTTCTGCTTTTTTAGCAGGTACTTTTTTAGCTTCTGTCATCTTAGTTCACCCCTTCTATTAATGCATTGAGTAATATATTAACTAAATCACCGGTATATGAAGCTCCAGCAACTGGATCTTCCATGGTTGATAGGAAATCTGCTGGTGATTTACCGACAAACTTTTTAACATAATTTAAAATGTTGTTGCGGAATCCTGATGTATGTTCATATTGGTCTTCTGGAACAAAGATATCAAGAACTTCATAAGAAGCATCAAAAACTACTTCTAAACCAATACCATGACCTGTATGCATTTCTTCAGCATAATCATCGAAGTAATCGCCAATACCTGTTAGATAATAAACATAACCCACCACTTCATTTGATGCATTTTTAGCAATCTTTTTAGCCGTAATGTTTGCAGTTGGAGTAAACGCTTCATCAGGAGTTAATGAATAATCTTCACCATAAATCGCAATATAAGGATCATCAATATATGTACCATTATGAATTTCCACTGTTTTTTGAATCAATGCTTTAATTGTTCCTGTACTATCTGTTGCTGTTGCGCCTGCGGTAGGATCTGCAGCATCAAATGCAGGAATACCAGAAACATTTCCAAATGGAATTCCTTGGTATTTATCATAGACATACGCTTGTATTCCTTTAACTGTCCAATCAGATTGATTAAGTTCAACGATTTGAACCTTCACTTTTCCTGCTTGGTCGATTGAAACGAGTAATTCAATATATCCAAAATCATAATCATCACTATATCGATAACTATTTCTAATTTTTAAGTTATATAGTGTGCTAATCTTTTTAGAACCTACATAAACATCTTCTTTATAATCAACTACTGCATAACTACTTGATGTTGGAATTACTTCAATATCTGTTTGATTTTTCAACTCAACAACTTTACCAAATAGTAAATCTGCTGGTGTTTTAGGAATCAATGATTCACTTGCAAGAATAAATAAAGCTGTGATAAGTAGAATAATGCCTGTATTGATGAGTAACCATAAATTCTGTTTATTCATTTTCATATTATTCCACCTCTTCCATTAGAGCTTCTAATAACATATTGACTAAATCTCCTGTATATGAAGCCCCAGCAACAGGATCTTTCTTAGCTGTTAAATAATCTGCTGGTGTTTTACCAATGAATGTTTGGACATACGATAAAACATTATTGCGATAATCCTTTGTATGTTCATATGAAACCTCAGGAACGATAACATTGACGATTTTATATGAGGTATCAAATAAAACTTCCATGCTGATACCTTTGCCAGAATGTGTAACCTCATTGTAGTCATCATAGTAATCACCAATACCTGTTAAGTAATACACATATCCAACAACTTCATTTGCTGCATTTTTAGCAATCTTTTTAGCTGTAATAGTTGTAGTTGCAGTGAATGTTTGATCATCTGCTAAAGTGAATCCCTCACCATATGCAGTTTCATAAGGATCTTTAGGAGCATCAGCCATGACTTCGTGAGCTTTAGAAATATCAACAAGAAGACTCTTTAGTAACTTCAAACTCTCGGAGACACCCGCTTTAATATCACCCACTGGTGTTGATGAACCAATTTCCGCTCCAATAAAACTATTTAAGTTATTTTTTGTTCCATCAATATCTTTAGTTTGATCAATTGAAAGAATGCTTGTTCCTAAGATTGTTCCATTGGGAGCAACACTTACGACAATTGTAATAGAACCATAACCATTTTTATCTGTTGCTGTATAAATATATCCAACAGTTTTATTTGATTGATCAGTACCGAGAACAGCACCTTCAACGGTTGAAGGAATTCCATCTACCAATTCTAACTTCGTAAAATTATAACCCTCAGGAAGCACTTCTTGAAAAGCTTTACGTTCAGCTTCTTCAAGATTTCTTTGGATAATAGGTGCTGTAATGGCATTCATACCACCAATCATCAATCCACAAACAATCGCAACGAGGGTTAAGACGAATGTATAATGAAACATCGGTTTTTCAAATAATTTTTTCATTATAGGGCACCTCCTACTCCGAAGAATACCACCAAGCTAAATATAACAAGTAATAAAACATAACTAATTATAAAAGCTGGTTTAATTTTGTTGGTTGCCCATTTTGGATAATCAATTAATGGAACAAACATATTTGCAATAAGGATTGCAAAAGCAACTCCTTCTGGATATGCGCCAAATAGACGAATTAAAACAATAATCACACCCACAAACAATCCATATAACCAACGTCCTGGACGGGTTACTGGTGATGTTACAGGGTCTGTCACCATAAATACCATACCAAACATTAAGCCACCAGAAAAAAGTTGAAATAATGCAAATTCAATTGCCATATCGGGATATAATTTGATACCTGCAAGCAACATAAGAATTGTAAATGATAAAGCTGTTGATAACATCACACGATAATCAGCAGATTTACGAATTAAAAGATAAATCGCACCAATTAAAATAGCTGCAGAACTAATCTCGCCCATAGCACCTGGAATATTTCCAAAGAATAATTCACCTAAAGTATAACTATTTAGAATTCCTGGGAAACCTAATCCAGAACGAAATGAAGTTAACGCTGTTGCTCCAGCAACTAAATCAACACCTACATACGTTCCATCAAACATGCTAGTGATTGCAAGTGCTATGAAAATACGACCAGCTGCAGCAACATTGAAGATGTTAGAGCCTAATCCACCAAAAAGCATTTTTGCAACAACAATACCAAATGCAGCACCAATAATAACTGCATAAATAGGTAATTTACTTGGAACGAGCATTGCAAAAATAATCGCACTCACTGCAGGAGCAGTTATATTATTGATGGTATACTCTTGAAAACGTGATTTCACACGATCAAACCATTTATCTGCTTTTGCAGGTTTATGAATCAAACCAAAAATAAGTGCTTCAAGACCTACCATAACGATAAGAGAAACCAAAATACGTAAAACAGCATCCCAACCAAAACGATAAATAGAGAAAGCAACAACAGGCATTAATGCGATTAAAACATCAATCATCATCCGCTTAGTACTTACATCTTTACGAATATAGGGGCTTGTTTGTTTAATAGTTTGCATATGTTCCTCCTACTTACTTGCAAAGCGTTTGCCATTACGCATGTATTCTGTCAAATGAATCTTAGAAGGACATACATATGAGCAAAGCCCGCATTCAATACACTTATTAACTTCTAAAGTCTTCAGCATATCTTTATCTCTTGTTTTATAAGCGTTCATAATTTGAACAGGTTGAATTTCAACAGGGCAAGAATAAACGCATGACGCACAGTGGACACATGGTTCTTCTTTTTCCTTCTTTTCATTCATAACAATTAAGCTCGTAGTAGTATGAGTCATCACCACATCGTCACGTAAAATGTTTGTCCCCATCATAGGTCCACCTAATACCATAACTTTTGATGATTCTTCGTCCTTATATCCACCAGCTAATTCAATTAAGTCCGTTACCAATGTACCTATACGTGCTCTAAAACTTTTATTTTGAACACCATCTCCACTGATTGTAAAAAGTCTTTCTAATACAGGTAAGCGTTTCTTAACTGCGTTATAAATACTTTGTAATGTTGAAACGTTAAAATTGAGTACACCATATTTAGATAAGAGTTGACCTTGAGGAATCTTAATTCCAAGTGCATTCTTAATCATTGCCAGTTCCCAACCTTGTGGATAGTAGTTACCCACAGTGATGACTTCAATAGGATACTCAGTGAATTCTTGAAGTACAAATTTTAATCTTTCTTCGATTTCTTTATACTTCTTTTTAATCGCAATAACACCTCTTTTTGCGTTAGATGCTTTCATTGCGTAAATTAAACCTTTAATAACCTCTCTTGGATTATTCATCATCAATGAATAGTCAGCAATCAAATTAGGTTCACATTCGACACCATTAGCAATAACAACATCAATCGTATCATTGGTATCAAGCTTAATATATGTTGGAAAGGCACTTCCTCCTAAGCCAACAAGCCCTGCATCTTTAACAATTTGGATAAAGTCTTGTTTACTTAAAAGAGAAATTTCCTCATCTGTTCTATCAACAATACTTTCATGTAAATCATACTTCTTATCGTTTTTAACAATTAAGCAGTCTACAACTTTCCCACTGTTATCAATGTGTTTTTCATACCCTACAACTTCACCACTGACTGTGGCATGCATGGGTTGTTCAAAAAATGCACCTTTTCTGGTCCCTACTATCTCACCAACTTTAACGAATTGTCCACCACGAACACACGTTTCCCCTTCTGGGCAACGGGCACTCGTAACCGGATAATACACAAAATCAGCATCAAGATAATGGATGATAGGTAATTCTTTGAGTTCTTTTTTGCCGTCTGGAATATATTTCGTTCTAGCAATCATCGTTCTTTATACTCCCTTCTTGTATAATGGATATTTTTTTGTTAACTCTCTAACTTGTTGATTGATTGTCATTAACACTTCTTCATTATTTCGATTGGTTAATGCCTGATCAATCCATCTTGCAATCATTTTCATTTCTGTTTCTTTAAAACCTCTGGTTGTCACAGCAGGAGTACCTAAACGGATACCTGAAGCATACGCTGGTTTTTCTTTATCAAATGGAACACCATTTTTATTACATGTGATTGATACTTTGTGAAGTAATCTTTCTGCATCAAGCCCTGTCATTTGATGTTTACTTTTAACATCGATTAACATCAGATGATTATCTGTTCCACCACTCACAACACGATAACCTAAAGAAATCATCTCATCTGCAAGTACTGAAGCATTTTTAATCACTTGTTTTTGATATTTCACAAAATCTTCTGATAAAGCTTCATGAAATGCAACTGCTTTCGCTGCAATCACATGCATCAATGGTCCACCTTGAATACCCGGAAATACTGTTTTGTCAATCTTTTTTGCAATCTCTTCATGATTGGTTAAAACAATACCACCTCTAGGACCTCTTAACGTTTTATGTGTCGTTGATGTAACAACGTGAGCATAAGGCATTGGTGAAGGGTGAAGACCCGCAGCAACTAGACCTGCAATATGTGCCATATCTACATGTAAATATGCACCTACTTCATCTGCAATTTCTCTAAACCTTTTAAAATCAATGACTCTTGAATAAGCACTTGCTCCAGCTACGATTAATTTAGGTTTTACTTCTTTCGCAATCTCTAAAACCTTATCATAGTCGATACACTCAGTCTTTTCATCAACCCCATAAAAGAATGATTGATATAGCTTACCTGAGAAGTTAAGACTAAATCCATGTGTTAAATGTCCACCCTCAGCAAGTGACATTCCTAAAATCCGATCTCCTGGATTCATCAACGCCATATAAACAGCCATATTCGCTTGTGAACCCGAGTGCGGTTGTACATTGACGAAATTAGCATTGAACAACGTCTTTAATCTTTCAATTGCTAATGCTTCAATTTCATCGACAAATTCACAACCACCATAATACCTTTTCTTTGGGTATCCTTCAGCATACTTATTCGTTAGAATCGAACCTTGTGCATCCAATACAGCTTTTGAAACAAAGTTTTCAGAAGCAATCAGCTCAATGTGTTCTTCCTGACGGTTCATTTCCTTCAAGATAATACCATTGATGACTGGATCTATATCGTATAAGTCCATTCTGTCCTCCTCGAGTAATCTTCAAGTTATTATAACATAATAACATGCAAATGAAAAGACAGTTTTCGATGAATAGAAACCTGTCTTTACTTAGTTTTTTTAGATTTTTAAAGTATCTGTTTCACGTATTTATAATTAGTATTTATAATACAACATTATGATAAACATCTTGAACATCATCTAGTTCATCAAGCATATTCGTTAAACGCTCAAATTTATCTTGATCTTCTTGATCATCTAAAGTTGTTTCCATGATAGGTAACCACATAATTTGTTCTGTATCATATTCAAGTTCTGGGTTTGCTTCATTAAATGCAATACGAATTGCACTAAAATTAGTAGCATCACTATAAATAGTGACCCCTTCTTCATCCGTTTCAATATCACTCACATCTAAATCATTGCCTACTAAAATTTCAAGAACTTCGTCTTCAGTAATACCTTTGATTGAAAAGACTGCTTGGTGGTTAAACTGATGAACAACAGAACCTGAGATACCTAATTTGCCTCCGGTTTTAGTAAAACAATTTCTAACCTCAGAGATTGTTCGATTCACATTATCTGTTAAACATTCAACGATCAACATTGAATTCCCAGGACCAAATCCTTCATACCGGATTGAGGTTAAATTATCTTCTCCTCCGCCTTTAGCTTTATCAATATTACGTTTAATGACATCAGCAGGAACTTGTTCTTTCTTTGCTTTTTCAATCATACGTTTCAATGTTTGATTGGTGTCTGGATCGGGTGTTCCTGATTTAGCTGCTAAATAAATTTCCCGTCCGAATTTAGCATAGAGTTTACTCTTTGTGGCAGCTGTTTTAGCCATTGCTACCTTTCGTACTTCAAATGCTCTTCCCATATTAATCTTCCTTTACTTACTAAATTTTTCTTCATAGGTATTGATACTTTGTGCAATAATCTTCTTTGCTGCTTCTCTACCTTCAATATCTAAAATATACGTCTTTTTTCCTTCTAATGACTTATAAACCTCAAAGAAATGTCCCATTTCAGTTAAAAGATGTGCGGGTAATTCGCTAATGTCTTTATACTGAGTTAACGAAGGATCACCTAAAGGAATTGCGATGATTTTCTCATCAATTTCATCAGAATCTATCATTTTCATCACACCAATAGGATAACATTTAACCAAACTTAATGGTTCAATATCTTCTTGACATAAGACAAGAACGTCGAGTGGGTCATTATCACCAGCAAATGTTCTTGGAATAAATCCATAATTTGCTGGATAATGTGTGGATGTGAATAGGATACGGTCTAAAATAATCATGCCTGTCTCTTTATCCAATTCGTATTTCTTTTTGCTACCTTTTGAGATTTCTATGACTGCAATAAACTGATCCGGTTGAATACGCGCTGGATCAATATCGTGCCAAATATTCATATGATCAGGCTCCTTTTTTTAATCTATTCTTATTCTATCATTTTTTCGCTCAAAAAAAACACCCATAAAAGCGGGTGTTCTTCTTCGAGACGCAAGTCAGGTATCTATAAAGCTACCTATCCCCCATGTGTCCCCAAGTGTATTTAAGTACCCATCTAGGCTACGAACAATCAAACAACCCCTAAAATGCTTAATGATCGTAGTCGCAATTTTTTGGCATTGCGGTAGAAACGTTATCACCCTATCGAAGATAACTTATACGATAATTAAATACATCATCATTATAACAAGCATCATCCCTGAAGTAAAGAAAAATTTAAGTAATGTTTAGATATGTTTAAGATAAAGCTCATACGTATTTTCTATTAATGCATTGATTGTCATAGGACCTACGCCTTTAGGTACGGGCGTGATGTAGCTTGCGATATCTTTAATCTCATCAAAATCAACATCTCCTATGAGCTTACCATCGACTCTATTAACACCAACATCGATAACAACAGCTCCTACTTTCACCATATCTTTTGTAATTAAATGTGGTTTCCCGGATGCAACAACTAAAATGTCTGCATTAATCGTATGTGCTTTTAAATCTTTGGTTTGACGATGGCATACCGTGATGGTTGCTCCTTGATCCATCAATAATCTCGCGATAGGAAAACCCACGATATTCGATCTTCCAACAACGACAGCATCCTTACCAGATATAGAAATATCGTAATGTTTAAGTAACGTCATGATACCCTTAGGTGTTGCAGGATAAATCGTAGGTTTCTTTTGATAAAGATTCCCTTGATTGACAACATGAAAACCATCAGCATCTTTATCTTTAGAAATTGCATCAATCAAACTATTCTCATCTAAATGTTTAGGAATAGGTAACTGTAAAATCATCCCATCCACTAAAGGATTGTTATTCAAATGATGAATTAAGTTTAAAACATCCTCATAAGATACATCTTCAGGCAATCGATGTAATGTATGAGATATCCCCGCAACACCGCATGCCTTTCCTTTACCTTTGACATATGATAACGACGCAGGATTTTCTCCAATTAAGATAATAGATAAATGAGGTCTTCTGTAACCTTGGTTAACTTTTTCTTCTATCAATCTATTCAATTCTAAATTCCTTGAATTTGCTACTTTAAAACCATCAAGAAGGATCATTTAAATCACTCCTTATCTCTTACTTGTCCATTCGCATCAATTTCAATATGAAGTGCGCGAGGCGATTTATTAAGTCCTGGCATAACCATGATACCTTTTGTTAAAGCAACCAAAAATCCTGCACCCAAAGATGGACGTATTTCTGATATTTGAAGTGTGAATGGGTCAGGTAATCCATGAATTGAAGGATCCCCTGTAATAGATAATGGGGTTTTCGCCATACATACTGGTAAATTCCAACCCAATTTTTCATAAGACTCAAGTTGTGCTTTTGCTTTTTTAGAAAAAACAACTTCACTTGCTCCATATATATCTTTTGCAATCTTTTCAATCTTTACTTGTGGTAAATCTTTTAAATCATAAATTGGATGGTAGTTTGCTTTTTCTTCTGCAATCTTGACAATTATCTCTGCAAGATCAACCATACCTTCTCCACCCTTTAAGAATCCATCACAAAAAGCAATATGATGATTTCTTTCTTTTGCCCAGTTCATAATATACTCAACTTCATCTAAAGAATCGTTATCGTAATGATTAACTGCAATCACACAAGGTATACCAATGCGTTTGATATTATCTAAATGCTTCTCTAATAAAGGTAACCCTTTAACCATAGCATCTAAATGAGGTTCTGAGAAATTTTCAGCTCCCCCATGCGATTTTAAAGCACGAAGAGTTGTTACAATAACAATAGCATCTACTTGTTTTCCTAGGTGAGGCATCTTGATATCAAGAAACTTTTCCATTCCTAAATCAGCACCAAAGCCAGCTTCAGTCACTGCATAATCTCCAAGTTTTAAAGCAAGTTTAGTTGCAACAATCGAATTACATCCATGAGCAATATTGGCAAAAGGACCTGCATGTACAAATGTAGGCACTCCATCAATGGTTTGAACAAGATTTGGGTTTAATGCATCTTTTAATAACCATACAAGTGCATCAGCACCTCCCAAATCTTTCACAAAAATAGGTTGATTATCTTTGTTATAACCTATTAAAATTTGATTTATACGTTTTTTTAAATCCATAAGATCTATTGATAATGCTAAAATTGCCATAATTTCACTAGCTGCTGTAATCACAAATCCGTCTTTACGTTTAGGCGTTTCAATTTCGCGTAAATTACGATCATTCATATCCATACAACGCTTCCAAGTTACGGTTTCTATACCTAACTCATTACCTTGAAAGATATGGTTATCAATTAATGCAGCTAATAAATTATTTGCTGCTGTAATCGCATGCAAATCTCCTGTAAAGTGTAAATTGATATCATCAGAAGGAACTAAAGTTGATTTCCCTCCGCCTGTTGCACCACCCTTAAGACCAAAAACCGGCCCTAAACTCGGTTCACGAAGTGCTAATACTGGATGTTTACCCATATATTTTAGACCTTGTGCTAAACCAATAGAAACTGTTGTTTTTCCTTCACCTGCAGGTGTTGGATTAATCGCTGTAACAAGAATAAGTTTGCCATCCTTCTTGTCTTTTAAACGCTCTAAAACCTTTAAATCAATTTTAGCTTTATCAAAGCCATAGGGAATACACTCTTCAGGTGCTACACCCATTCTTTCACATAACGATACAATTTTTTCCATGTTTTTTCTCCCTTTATCAATAAAAAAGTACCTCGTTAAAGATACTTTTATTATAACATAATTTATTTGAACCCTGAAGGGTTACATTAAAAAGAAACTTAGAGATTAAGAATCGTCTTAATCTTTTCTGCTAATCCATCAATTTCTTTTAATGATAAGCTACACAATGCAAAACGCACGCCACCATTCATAGGTACTGCAAATATACGATGTTTAGCAAGCGTTAAATAATCAACTTCAGGATTTTTTGTTAAGACAACAGCATAAAATCCACTTCTAAATGGGTGTGTTTCTAACCCAACTGCTTTTGCCTGAGAAATAAATAGTTGACTTCTTTTTTGAACAATGTTATTAATTTTTTCTAATGCTACGTTGAAATCTTTTCTGTTTTCTTCAATTGAAAATTTATTAAATAATTCAATTGAAGCTGTAGGCGTTGCTGACCAAGAACCTCTAGCCTCATTGACAAAAGCTTTGTGAATTTCTTTAATCTTTAACTCATCTTTTGATAGATAAATGGCGGCACCTAATCTTAAACCATAGACACCAAATGTTTTTGAACCAGAAAATGCAATGATAGTTGTCACATGTTTTTCTAAGTTGGGAAGCATCGATATTTTCTTACGATTATCCTCTTCATGTGAAAACTCTAAATATGCTAAGTCATAAAGGAAAATGATGTCATTATTCTTTTTCTTGTTTAATATGCTAAGGATGGAAGAAAATTCATCTTCACTTAGTGTAAACCCTGTAGGATTATGACAAGGATCATTTAAAACTACAATTACACGATGTTGCTTGCTACATAATTCATCAAGTCTTTGTTCAAATGATGCCATATTAAATGCATCACCATCAAATAACTCATGTTCAAAACAATTGATCTTTGCACGATCTGCAAAACGTTCGTACTGCCAACGAATATCTGAGACCATGATAGACTCACCTGGTTTTGTGAAAACAGCAAGTGTTGCTGCAATAGCCCCGCTGCCACCAGGCGTTGCACAAGCATTCAAACTAAAACTTTTTTTAATCTTTTCTTCGTATTTCCCAAAAACCCAAGTGAAAAGATTTTGTTTAAATAAAGCCCCACCATCTACTGCTGGATATGGAAGAATTTCTTCATCAGTTAAATCCTTAATCGCTTTTAAAACGATTGGCATTCCTCCAATAGCTTTATCTTCATCATAAAACATACCAATAGATGCATTAATCACGTCAGGGTATAATTTTGCCGCTTCACGTGCATCCTTTGATATTTTCAAAATATCTACTGCCACTTCGATCACCTCTATCTTAATTATAAATGAAATCCTCTAAAAACAGGTCAAATAAATACAGCCAATGATTCTTTTCATGCTTTGTTACAAGCGTGATATGAACATGTCCTTTAAGATATCCCAATCTCACTTGTGTAACAAAATCATTTGCTTTTTCAAATAACTTCTTACCATCTATTTTTTGAGATGCTTCCATTGTTAAAACTAAAGTGACCTGATTACTTTCAACAATTGTTTTTTGTCCACCGATTTTTGAAGAAAGTTTTTTAAATAGTTTTTCATACATATAAAGGAGTAAATCTGCATCAAGTTCTCCAAAACGATCTGTAAGTTCTGCTTTTAAATCTTCAATATCTTTGATACGATTTAATTCACTAATGCGTTTATGAATTTCAATACGCGCCGAATCTAAGGAAACATACTCAGGATCCACATGTCTTGGTGCATATACTTCTTCAATTTGAGTCTCTTTTGGTTTATCTAAAGATGTGCCTGTAATCGCTTCTTCAAGCAATTTCATGTATAGCTCAATACCAACAGAATCAATAAATCCTGATTGTTCAGAACCTAAGATGTCGCCTGCACCACGAATAGATAAATCACGCATCGCAATTTTAAACCCACTACCAAGGGCTGTGAAATCTTGGATTGCTGATAGTCTCTTTTTGGCTTCATCATTAATGTTTCTATTTTGATCATAAAGAAGGTATGCATATGCAATACGATCGCTTCTTCCAACTCGACCTCTAATTTGATAAAGTTGAGATAACCCTAATTGATCTGCATCATGAATAATTAACGTATTTGTATTTGGGATATCAACACCAGTTTCAATAATTGTCGTTGACACTAAAACATCAAACTCATGATCGATAAAATCTGACAAAACATTTTCTAATTGATCACGATTCATTTTCCCGTGCGCATATGCAATTCTTGCTTCAGGGACAAGTTTTTGAAGTTTGAAAACCATTCCTTCAATTCCTTGTACTTTGTTAAAAAGATAGAAGACTTGACCACCCCTTGCAATTTCTCTTACAATAGCTTCTTTGATGAGTGCTTCTTGTCTTTCAACAACATATGTTTGAACAGGGTAACGATTTCTTGGTGGTGTTTCTATCATTGATAAATCCTTTAAACCCATCATAGACATTTGAAGTGTTCTTGGTATTGGTGTAGCTGATAAAGTCAGTGTATCGACATTCACTTTTATTTCTCTAATACGTTCTTTATGCTCAACACCAAAACGTTGTTCTTCATCAATAATAAGCAATCCTAAATCTTTGTATGCAATATCTTGGGATAACAATCGGTGAGTTCCTATAACAACATCGATATATCCTTTTTTTAATCCCTCAATCGTTTCTCTTTGTTTTTTAGGTGTCACAAATCTTGACATTAAAGCAACATTCGCACCGTATTTTTCAAAACGTTCTTTAAATGTATAGTAATGTTGTCTAGCTAAAACTGTCGTTGGAACAAGATAAAGAACTTGTTTTTGATTAAGAACTGCTTTAAAAGCTGCTCTTAATGCTACTTCTGTTTTACCAAATCCAACATCCCCACAAATCAAACGATCCATCGGACGTTCCATTTCCATATCATGTTTAGTATCAACAATTGCACGTTCCTGATCTTTTGTTGTTTCATAGATGAAATCTCTTTCAAATGCTTTTTGAATTTCATTATCTATTTCATATTTAAACCCGATACTTTGTTGTCTTTTGGCATATAACTGAATTAATCGATCAGATAAATCTTTAATACGCATTCTAACTTGTGCTTTGGTTTTTGACCATTGTTTTCCACCAAGTTTAGATAGTTTGGGATGCATACCATCATGACTTGAGTATTTAAGAACCATATCAATTTGATCCATAGGAACATATAATGCTTCTTCATTTAAATAGATTATATGAAGGTAATCTCTTTTGTCTTTAGAAAGTTCCATCGTCTTTAAACCCATATATTTTCCAATACCATAGTCATAATGAACAACAAAATCTCCTGGTGTTAAATCTTCAACACGACGGATTTTTGTTGATTGGCTTAATACACTTCTATAGCGAATAGCTGGTCGAATACGGTATGTAAATATTAATGATTCATCAAGAATCCAAACATGTTCACTTTTAATTTGAAATGATCCATAACTGGATATATCAAGTAAATGAATACCAGGTTCGTCGGATAACTTTCGATCAAATGTTATATTTTTTCGATCAAAGAATTCGATTAACTCATCACGATATGCTTTTTGTGCAATACATACAAAAATCGAATAATTTGTCATATCTTTGATGTCTAATGCAAAAAGTTCAAGATTCCCTTGATAAGTATTTTCCATAGATACGCCAAGATTAATTGCGTTTTCTGGACTATTTAATCCAAAATTATCAATTTCAATATGTTGATTCTTTAATTGTTTATCTAAAGGCACTCGAAAAGGGATATTTAAGAAATGACTTCCGTTCATGGTTGTTGCGTATGTCATTAGATCACTTAACGTATGTTCTTCATTGATTCTCATTTTGTGTACATCGATAAAGTATAACTTATGATTTTTAGAAAAATCAAGCAATGTCGTTTCATGTTCATTAAAAAAAGGAATATACATGGATAACCCATCAAGTTTTATGCGTTGATCAATCCATTCAATATCTTGATTTAACTTTTCTTGTTCTCTTTCTGAAAGAGTCATTGAACTAAAAAAGCTTCTCAACTTTTTAATCGCCTCATTTTTCATCTGATCGGTATAAAAAAGTTCATGAATAGGTGCAATCTCTATTTGGTTAACTTGTGCGAAAGAACGCTGAGTTTCAATATCGAACATCTTTATTTGATCGATGATATCATCAAAAAAATCTAAGCGATATGGCTGTTCTTGATGAAGGGTGAAGATATCTAATATATGACCTCTTAAACTAAACTCACCCGGTTTTTCAACAGTAAACGTTCGTTGATATCCACTGTAGATTAAAAACTGAACAAGTTTTTCCATATCATAATTCATGTCCTTATTTAAAACCTTCACTGAACGAGTATAATCTTCTTTCGTCAATTGTCTTAATGATAAACCCTGCATCGTAGTAACAACAACATAAGGTTTATCAGTCATTAATTGTTTTATCGTATATAAACGTTCACTCTTAAATTCAGGACTTCCTAAAGCCATAATGGATGTTAAGGTTTGATCAGCAGGATAAAACAAAACATTTTCTGAATCCATAATTTGTGACAAAGTATCATAATATTTTTGTGCTTCATAGAGATTTGGAACAACCACAATGATTGTTTCATGATTAATCGCATAATCTAAAGCAACCAGATACGCATTAAATGAGTCATTTGAAAACTTAAAAAACGTCGTTTTCGACGTTTTCTTAATCCATTCTTGAATATTCTGTTTTTTCTTTAGCCATTCAATCATGGTGTGCTCCAATTATTATTGGGTATTATACTTCGTCATAATATCCTTATAGGGTATCCCTTCAATAAACTGCTCTACAATTTCTTTAGAAAGAATAATAGACTTACTTAAAATGATCAATTGGTCTTGTGTAAACTGACTTAATACATATTGATCAAGTGGAATCACTGGATTATTATCAACACCAATGCGAATACGTTTAAAACTTTCACTGTGCAATAATCCAATCATATTTCTTAATCCATTATGACCACCGTGACCACCCATTTCACGAAGTCTAAGTTTACCAGTTTCTAAATTAACATCATCAACAATGACAAGAATATCTTCTAACGCAATATCATAGTATCCCATGATTTTAGAAATAGCTTCTCCCGAAAGATTCATAAACGTTGAAGGTTTTGCTAAACATACTTTTTTTCCATCAACATTTAATATCGCAATTTCTGCATTAAACTTAGCATCAAATCTTGCTTGAACTCCAGCTTCTTTTAATATTTCATCAATAACCATAAATCCAACATTATGTCTTGTTTTTTGATACTTAAGTCCTGGATTTCCAAGGCCTACAATAAGCTTCATTGTACATTCTCTTTATGTTGAATTTTGTCAAAGATTTGGCTGATAGGTTCATCCTTAACAATGTGAAGTATTGATTGACCAAGTAATGGTCCAATCGATAATTGTGTGATTTTTGGTGATTTTTTGCTGGGATTTAAAGCGATGGTGTCTGTAACTACAACTTCTGTTAATGGTGATTTTTCAATGCGATCTATGGCAGGTCCAGATAAAACAGCATGGGTTGCTGCTGCATATACCTTGATTGCTCCTGCTTCAATTAAAGCTTCAGCACCAGCAACAAGTGTTCCTGCAGTATCAATAATATCATCAACCATGATTGCAATTTTACCTCTAACATCACCGATAATATTTTGTACCTCAGCTTTGTTAGGTTCAGGACGACGTTTATCAATAATAGCCAAAGGCGCATTGAAGGTACGTGCGAATATTCTAGCTCTTGTTACACCACCATGATCTGGTGATACAACAATAATGTTTTCAAGTTTTTTTGTGTGTTGAAAATAATCTGCGAGAAGAGGAGATGCAGGGAAATTATCGATAGGAATATTGAAGAAACCTTGAATCTGTGCTGCATGTAAATCCATGCTAATAACACGTGTAACACCTGCAACCTGTAGCATATCTGCAACAAGTTTCGCTGTAATTGGTTGTCTTGATTTTGCTTTACGATCTTGTCTTGAGTACCCATAATAAGGCATTAAAACAGTAATCGTTTTTGCCGATGCTCTCTTTAATGCATCCGCCATAATAAGCAATTCCATAAGATGATCATTTGCGGGCTCAGATGTCGATTGAATGACAAAAACATCATGACCACGTACACTTTCTTCGATATTAACAGAAATTTCACCATCAGCAAATTTAACAACATCAACCGAGCTAATTTCTATATTTGCTGCCTTCGAAATCTCTTCAGCTAACGCACGATTTGAACTAAGTGCAAACAGCTTAATTTTCTTCCCATCCACTATGGACATACAATCACAACTCCTTCGTTTTCTCTATTTTTATTATACATGAAGTGGGCATATTTTTCCATGACTTCCACCAAAAAAAAATCTTCTTGCAGCATGCTGCAAAAAAGATTTTAAATGTTAACTACTTAACTTCTCAAATTATTCTTCTTCTTCAGTTACTGGATTTAATAGAGCCTCGTTATACGCAACAACAATTGCATCTTCAATCATCTTGCGCATTTCACCATGAATTGGGTGAGCGATGTCTCTAAATGTTCCATTGGGTGTTTTCTTACTGGGCATAGCGACAAAGATGCCGTTTTCGCCTTCAATAATGCGGATATCGTGTACCACAAAACTTTCATCGAAAGTAATTGTAGCTACACCTCTAAGTCTGCTTTCGCTGCTAACAAGCTTTACTCTCACATCGGTAATTTTCATTTTGCCCTCCAAGACGTCCATGATTTTATACCCAAATTATAGCATATTAAACGAATAACATAAACATTTTTCACTGTTTTATCGTTGTTTTGAATACTTTATAGCCCAATTTTTGTATTTTTTTAGCTAATTTTAAATCATTTTCTTTAAATACAGGGATATAAAAGGTAGAGCCACTTCCACTCATTCTTCCCAAATGACTTAATTTACGAATGTCATTCTTGAATTTTTGTAACTCCGGATATAGTTTCATCGTTGTTTCGGTTAAAACATTGTATGCATTTTTAAAGAATTCATTCATCTGATCATTTACATAGAAAGTAAACAAACGATTGAACCGTTTTGGACGATAATGAATCTCATGATTTTCATACACTCTTTTTGTTGATACTTGAACATCCGGATAAACAATGTAGAGATGATTTATCTGTGGTGTTGCAATATAGAGCATGCTTTCTCCTCTAGAATAAACATATGCTGGTTTATTATGCAGACAAAATACTGTATCTGACCCTAACTGAAGTGCTAATTCTTCAAGTTGCTTCATTGATAATTCAAGTTCCCATAAACGATTTAACCCTCTTAATGTTGCCGCAATGTCTGCTGAACCTCCTGCAAGACCTGCTCCTATAGGAATCTGTTTATCTAAAACAATTTTAACGTTTTTTTGAATGTTAAATGTATCTTTAACTAATTGAACAGTTTTTATAATCGCATTATTTTCAATATCAACATTGGATATCAATAGCATTTCCAAACTATTTTCAAACGTAAGAACATCGTGTAATTCAAGGGGAACCATAATCATTTTTAGGTCATGATAACCATCAATTCTTTTTCTAACAACATCTAATGCAAGATTAATTTTTGCGTATGCTTTTTCAGTAATCATATGGCCACTCCCTTACAAGATAGATAAACTGTTCCATCGTGAGTGCTTCTGCACGCGTTTTTTCATCAATCTTATGTTCAATCAAAAATGACATAAGATCAGTTTTTGGTACTTGGAATGTTTCATGCAAATTATTAATCATGGTTTTTCTTTTTTGTTTAAAAGCACCTTTAACAAATCGGATAAATAGTTCTTCCTTATCCGGTTCTATTAATTTTTTATCTCTTTTTTCTATTCGAATCACAGCACTATCCACATTAGGAACCGGATAAAACATATGTCTTTTAACATCCATCATTTTATATGCGTGTGCCTGATATTGAAGTATGACGGATAATGCGTTATAGTCTTTTGAATCAGGTGTTGCTAATAGTCTTTCACATACTTCTTTTTGAATCATAAGTGATGCTGTTTTAATCGACTCAGTTTCAAGAAGTTTAAATAGTATGGGTGTTGTAATATAATACGGAACATTAGCAACCACATGAAGATCATTTCCATAATCTTTTAAATCAGCTTCAAGAAAATCTCCGTAAATAATCTTTAAATTATCATGGTTTTCTTCGATTGCGTGTAATATGGGTCTTAATGATGTATCAATTTCAAATGCGAAAACCTCTTTAGCTTGACTAGCCAAATAAGAGGTTAATGCTCCTTGTCCAGGACCAACCTCAATGACTGTCTTATTATCAATATGTGAATTGCGAACGATTTTCATTAAAAGATTTTTATCTCTTAAGAAGTTCTGTCCAAATTTCTTTTTCGCTTGATGATTCATGAATAACCTCGATTACTTGTTCTTGATTTATACCAAACATATGAAGTCTTGAAAAAAGCGTTTTTCCGTTAGTATAGCCAATACCAAGCCTTTTGCAAAGATATGTTCTAAGCACTTTTGATTCAGCTGATCCTGTGAGTCCTACGTCATGAAGAAATGTATGTGTGACGTCGCTTTTCATCTCATGACGAACCATTTTAATGTTTGATAAAGCCTCAAAAATTGTTTTTTGATCTGCGTGTTCTACCCCGATTTTCTTTCCGTTTTTACTAACCGCTAAATCTCTAGGAATAAACGCATGATACACATGGGTAAGTTCTTTTGAGACTAATCTTCTAATTCTTTCTCCTGCGTGATCTGGGTCAAACATGAGAATAATATCGTGTGTGGCATCAAGTTTCTTTAATATCTTTATTTTATCAAGATCAATCGCGCTACCATTCGTAGTAATTACTAAAGGATTATCTAGGATTTGTTCAAGACGAAACTTATCGTTTTTTCCTTCAACAACAAATACGTGTGGTCTCATTGTTTACGATAGAAAAACTTAGGATCATTTTTTGTACCTGATAACATTAAACTCTCAATGATTCTTGATTGATCTTTTAAAGAAGATATTTTGCCATTTTCTAAAAGAATATAGACCTTATCACCGAAACCTTCACCCTCATCTTTGTAAGTACTATTAAAGACTGTACGATAAGATGTGAAATAATCAAGTTCTTCTTTTTTATATGATTGTTTGATTGTTTCAATGAGTTCTTTATTTTCTTCTGTATCGTTAACATAACCCCATATTCTACGGTTCATAAAATCATGTGCAAGATTTCTTAAAATATCATCTTTTGACTTCAAGAAACTTGCGATTAATCCATTGATATAAAAATCATCAATTTCAATATACGCATCTAAATCATCTTTGTTATTCATAATTTTCTTCAAGGGTTCTACGTTATTTTGAAATGGGTAATCTGTTTCAAGAAGATCCCTAATTCTTTTATATATCTTTTCGAGATTAACTTCATACGCACGTGCAACAGGATGATAATAAACTTGCCAGTACATATGATAACGTGCAATTAAATAATTTTCTATGGCGTGAATACCTGATAACTTAAAAACGACTTTCCCGTTTTTAATGTAGAGAACACGAATTAAACGATCAACATCAATATGACCATATGCTGCACCTGTATAATACGCATCTCGCTCTAAATAATCAAGACGATCAACATCGAGTTGACTTGAGATAAGTTGTTCGATTAATGGGAATTTTTTTTGTTTTCTTAGAATTTTTGCAACATCTTCAGCAAAATCTTTATCTTGTAAATCAAGGATTGAACGAAGCTCCTTATTGGTTGTTATAAGTTTAGCTCCTACCTCTTCATGATTAACATGAAATGTCGTTTCAAAAGCATGTGAGTATGCTCCATGTCCGATATCATGCAAAAGAGCTGATACTAAGAATAACAGTTTTTCTCTTGCATCAAGTGCATCTGCAATATCCGGCACAGTTAAAAAACGATTAGCAATTTCATAAACACCGAGACTATGAACAAATCTTGAATGTTCAGCACCATGAAATACCATTTGCACTCCTGATAATTGTCTAATTCTGCGTAGACGTTGGAAGAGTTCAGAATCAATCAGTTTCTTAATTAAAAGATCATCAACATGGATAAAACCATAAAGTGGATCTTTAAAAACCTGTTGTTTTGGTAGTTTCTTCACATGAAACCTCCTGTGGTAAAAAAGTGCCTAAATCTAGGCACTATTGATTAACTGTATATGATTTAACTAATTCAACAGTATCACCCGTTGAAAGCATAAATGCACTACCATCATCCGTGTCTAAATGACAATCTAAACGAAATTGTGGATGAACACGACATAGTACATTACCAAGAATACCTGCTTTAATACCATCAACTTTGATTGCAACCATTTGACGATCAACAACACCAAATTCTTTTGCTTCTTCAGGCGAAAAATGGATATGACGATCTGCAATAATAACACCTTCATTAATATAAACTTGTCCTTTAGGACCAATCAGTGTTGCTGCTCCTGAACCTTTAACATCTCCTGATGATCTAACCGGTGCGATAAACTTAAAACGAATGGCATCACTCTTTGAGATTTCAACCTGTGACTGAGGGCGTACAGGACCTAAAATACGTACTCCTGCAAGTAGTTTACCATCTGGGCTAATAACATCAACCTTTTCTTCAGCAGCATACTGACCTGGTTGACTAAGTTCTTTCAATACTTTTAACTGATATCCCGGACCAAATAAGATCTCAAGATGTTCTTGGGTCAAGTGTAAATGACGACCTGAAATACCCACTGGAATTTTTTTCATAGATAATCCTCCTTATATACGTAGTGATTATATCATTTTAACTGTTTGTTTTCAATCGGTTTATGATAGAATAAAGCCAAGAAAGGGGTGTTTTTATGCCTAGCGTTTTTTCAAAAATAATTTTAAAAGAAATACCTGCTCACTTTGTATATGAGGACGATTTTGTTGTTGCATTCCTTGATATCTCTCAAGCTACGAAAGGACATACCTTAGTTGTTCCTAAAGTAGAGTATAAAGATATCTTTGATATGCCTGAAAAGCTTGCAAGTCATTTATTTGGAGTTTCAGTTAAACTTTCAAAAGCAATTCAAAAAGCATTTGGAGCACATGCGATGAACATCCTATCAAATAATGGCGAAATGGCTGGACAAACTGTTTTTCACTTTCATATCCATCTTATTCCTCGCTATGAAAAAGCAGATGATAATTTATTCAAATTAAAAAATAATCAAGGCAATTTATCCTATGATGATTATAAAGAAAGAGCTCGCTTGATTAAAGAGGCTCTATAATAAAGAGGACACCTTGTGGGGTATTTTCTACTTTTAATAACAGATTAAAATGGGCACAAGTTTTTTGGACAATGCTCATACCTAGACCAAACTGACCATTGGTACCTTTTTCATAAGGTCTAAAAACATGATCAATAAATTTTTCACTAATAGGCTCGCCATCATTTAAGAAGGTGAGTTTTTTATTTTTAAGCGTAATGGTAATATGTGTTTTTGCATAACGAAGTGCGTTATCAATAATATTAGAAAACGCTGTATAAAAATTTTCTTTCACACCAAAATAAGTTGAATCATCTAAATCAGTCAAAAATTTTATATTGGTACGATATTTTTGATTATTAACAATGTTATCAATCACATCTTTGATTCTGATATCTTCAAACTCCGATGGATCTTTTAAGTATTCTAGTTTATTTAGTTCTAAAAGTTGTCTTACTTTTTGATTTAACATGTCTGCTTGTTTAATAATAACTTCAGCTTCTTTAATATCGGATATTCCATCACTAATCGCTTCAGCATAAGATTGTATAACTGCAATAGGTGTTTTAAAATCATGCGAAATGTTTTGTAACATTTCTTGTTTAGATTTTTCTGAATACTGTATTTCTTGCCGCATTTTTTCAATCGTTTTAGCTAAATCAGTGATTTCATCATTTCCATCAATTTCAATCGGATCTTGATAATTGTTTCTACGAAGAACTTGAACTTCTCCTTGAAGTCTCTTAATTCTTTCAACAGTAATTCTTGACCACATCAAAATAATAACGTTTCCTAAAAGTACAAGTGCAATAAAACTAATTCTCATCAATGTAGAAAAAGCATTACCAAAAACTGAGAGATAATCCTCAGAAGTAAATACGATAATATTTACATCATTTTGTCTGCGTTCAATTCTAAAATAATAATCATCACCATCAATGCGGATATGTCTTTCTTGACCTGGCCATGTACGCATTAATTCAACAACATCGTTTTCACTATAATGATCATCTAAAATTCCAAGATTATCACTTTTTATAACAGATGAACCACTTGTAATAATATATCCGTTATATTCTGAGATGGGTGGATTAGACATATTTGATCTCACATCATTTAAATATGCAGACAGTTGTAATTCATTTTGGGAAACCCTAAATTCTGTGAATACACGATTTAAAGCAACAATAAAAATGAGACTGGTTAACAGTGTCACTAAACTAAAGATTAAGTTCAGCTGAGTTGCTAACTTAATATCTTTCATAACAAGCGATAACCAAATCCGTAGATGGTCTCAATTTTAAGTTCAGGCATTTTATGTCTTAAACGTCTTAATAAGTCATCGACAACACGGTCTGAACCGTAATAATTTTCGCCCCACACATGTTTTAATATTTCTTCACGTGCAAAAGCTTGATTCATATTCTTAATAAAAAAGAGTAGTAATTCAAATTCTTTATTCGTTAAATCAATCATGACGGAACCATCTTTAATCTCACGGCGTGTCATATTAATTTCATAATCACCATAACGTACCATTTCAGAAACTTGTAAGCCTTGATGACGTTTTAAAACAGCTTTCACGCGGAGTATTAATTCACGTGGAGAATAAGGTTTTGCAAGATAATCATCTGACCCTAATTCTAGACCCATGATCTTATCTAAATCCTGATCTCTTGCTGAAGTAAAAATAACTGCAGCGGGACTGTTTTTCTCCTTAATTGCTCGAATTAAATCATACCCACTAACTTCACCTGATAACATGATATCTAATATCCATAAATCCACAGGATCTAAGATATGTTCCATCGCTTGTTCTCCATCATGAAACACGGTTGTCTCATAACCTTCACGTGTTAAATATTTCCGAATAATCTCTGCTAAATCTTTTTCATCTTCGACATAATATATTTTCATTCTTTTACCTACCTTTTTAAGTAAAATAAGCGCGCCTTAGCACACTTATTATACCATAGAGAATTTATAGGAGAGAAAAATTGAAGCACCTATATCATAACAAAACACTATGGGATGTCAATGTTTTTTTAGTGTGAAATTGTGTTATTTAATGATATCTGTCTTCATGTAAGGACGAAGTACTTCGGGAACAGTGATTGTTCCATCTGCATTTTGATAGTTTTCCATAATAGCAATCATCGTACGACCGACAGCTAAACCTGATCCATTTAATGTATGTACAAACTCAGTTTTCGCATCCTTCGTCCGTTTAAAACGGATGTTTGCGCGTCTTGCTTGATAGTCTTCAGCATTGGAAATCGATCCAATCTCACGATACATATTTTGTCCAGGCAGCCAAACTTCAATGTCATATGTTTTAGCCATACCAAAACCCATATCACCTGTTGATAAAGCAACCACACGATATGGTAAACCTAGTCTCTTAAGTACTTCTTCTGAATTTAAAAGCATTTTTTCAAGTTCTTGATAAGAATCTTCAGGCTTAGTAAACTTAATAAGTTCAACCTTATTGAACTGGTGCTGTCTTAAAATACCTCTTGTATCTCTTCCAGCAGAACCCGCCTCAGATCGAAATGCTGTTGTATATGAACAATAACAAATGGGAAGCATTTCACCATCAATAATTTCATCACGATATAAATTAATTGTTGGAACTTCAGCTGTTGGGTTTAAATACCAAGAGTTATCCCCAGCAACAACCTTAAATGCATCATCTTTAAACTTAGGAAATTGCCCTGTAGCAAACATACTTTTCTCATTAACGATATAAGGTGGCATAATTTCACGATACCCATGATCAAACGCATGAAGATCCATCATGAATTGAATTAAAGATCTTTCGAGACGTGCACCTAATCCTTTATCAACAACAAAGCGTGTTCCTGTGATTTTAGCTGCACGCTCAAAATCTAAGATATCAAGTTTTTCACCCAAAGCGATATGATCTTTGATTTCAAAATCAAAGACACGTTTTTGACCTATTTTTCTTATTTCTATATTTGCAGTATCATCTTTTCCTACAGGAACACTTTCATGAGGAATATTGGGAGTGATTGCTAATATCCATTGTATCTTTTCTTCAACCACTTTAAGTTCATCATCAAGTTCTTTAATATCATCACCAAGATGTGCTACTTCATCTAAAATAGGTTTCGCATCAAGTTTTTGACGTTTTAATTCACCTATTTTTTTAGACGCTTCATTTCTTAATGCTTTTTTAGATTCTACATTAAGAATAATTTCTTTTCTTCGATCGGATAGTTTGACAAGTTCGTAAAGATAACTAAAATCACCATTACGATTTGACAATTTATTAATAACTTCATCCATGTTATCTACGACAAATCTTAAATCTAACATATTCATTTCCTCCTTCAATATAAAAACGCCCTTAGTATGCTAAGGACGTATTAACGCGGTGCCACCTTAGTTCTAGATTAACTCTAGCCCTCAATATCTTTAACGCAGACTTACGGACGTGATTAGCGTCACTCAGAAGTGGATTTCTTCAAGCTTGTTTATGTGCTTACACCAACCGCACACTCTCTAAAAAACGAACTTGGATACTTGTCTTCTTTTCGTGTTAATTCTATTATAAATAAAAACATCAAGAAAGTAAATATATGTTATTTTGCCTTTTCAATAATTAACTTCTTCAAATCTTCTTTAATTTCATCTTTTTGAAGACCAAAATCTAAAATAGCTTCAATATAATCTACTTTATTTCCAACATCATATCTTTTACCTTGAATATCACAAGCATAAACTTTTTCTGTAGACATCAATCTTAAAATAGCATCTGTTAATTGGATTTCATTTCCTGCGCCTCTGGTTTGATTTTTCAAATAATCAAAGATTGCAGGTGTTAGTATATATCTTCCACCAATCGCTGATCTCGAAGGAGCTTCTTCGACTTTAGGTTTTTCAACAACGCCTTTCAGTTCTTTAATGAAACCATTTTCTCCTTCTTTAGGAATACAAATACCATACTTATATGTGTTTTTATATTCAACTTCCATCGTTCCTAAAACAGAAGATTGTACTTTTTCAAAGACATCTGCCAATTGTTTAATCGCTGGTTTGTCTTTTCCAACATACATATCATCCCCTAAAAGAACTGCGAATGGTTCACCACTAATAAATGCTTCAGCTTGTAAAACAGCATGTCCTAAACCTAATTGTTCTCTTTGACGAATAAAATGAATATTCGCACCAACACCAATATTTCTGACAAGTCCATATTCATAATTCTTATTTTTGCTTAAGAGAATGGTTTCTAATTCGATATTATAGTCAAAATAATCGATAATCGCATTCTTATTTGAACTCACGATTAAAAGAATATCCGTCATACCCGCATCAATCGCTTCATTGACAATATATTCAATGGTTGGTCGATCAATAATAGGTAACAATTCTTTGGGCAATGCCTTGGTAATTGGTAAAAACCGCGTGCCATAACCTGCTGCTGGAATTACTGCTTTTCTAATCATGATTTTCCTCCTCAAGTGGACTTTTAGTCGCTATGATATAAGTTGATAAAACACCTGCTACAAAGAGAATACCACCAATAACCCATGTATACCATGTTGTTTGAAATACATTGTTTTCAGTCGATGACTGAAGTTCAAATAAAATATTAAACGGTGAAATAAAAATGATTCCTAAAACTGCCATATAGAAATGTATTTTATATCGTTTTAAAACTTGATACATCACCTTGCCCATCACAATCATACCAATCAGTACACCTAGTATTAACATAAGTAACATCGGTAAATAAGATGCGATTTCAGAAAACTGAAATGTAATGAGTGCTTTAGCTACATCATCAACAAGTGAGATGAGTAAATGAAAATAACCGAGTGCCATGAGTAGGGTTGCTGCTGAAAGACCTGGGGTAATGAGTGAAGCAGCGGTAATAAAACCAATCAAAAAGATAACTAAATAATAGGTCCAATGATCTGCTGTTGCACTTGCTTCTTGTATGAAAAGAAAAAGGACCATAATAATGATTGCAATTCCCATAACAAGAAAATGGTGCCATTTCTTTTTTCCCATCTCTGTTTCTTTTTTTACACTTGGTATTGATCCTAAAATAAAACCAATGAATAGAAGGGTGAAGGGAATAGGAAAATTTTCAAGGAAGATTTTAATAACTAAAAACCCAATAGCATATCCTAATAACACACCTATAATATATTGCCATACCGATAAAATAGCCTTTATTGGCTTTTTAGTAAACATATTAAGTGCATCAATAAGCTCTGTGTAGATCTTTAATATCGTCGCAACCATACTTCCAGAAATACCTGGAAGGATGCTTCCTAATCCTACGAGCGACCCTTTGATTATTTTAACGATATGATTCATAATCTCTCCTCATCTATGTTTATTATACCGTATCTTCATATAAACTCTATTCATGAGTCTATAAACTCAATCTCGATTGTTTACATTGTAACATATTTATTTCACTTTGATTATGCTATAATGAATTCGGTGATAACATGGATCAACTCATAGAAATTTTAAAGTATATTATTCTAGGAATCATACAAGGAATTACAGAAATATTCCCTATTTCAAGTAGTGGTCATTTGACAATATTCAGCAGATTATTTCATATGGATATGAGCTCATTTTCTATCTTTCTTATGATAACTAATACAGGTTCATTTCTAGCTTTACTCTACTTTTTTAGAAAAGATGTAGGTCAACTGATTAAAGGAACTTTTTGTTATCTTATTAAAAAAGATGAAACAGGTAAAGAAGATTTTATATATGTTTTAAAATTAATTATTGCAGTTATTCCAATTGGCATTGTAGGTCTTTTAATTAAAGACTATTTACCTGATGATTTATTGTCTGTAGGATTTGCTTTACTCCTTACAGCAGGTTTACTCTTCTATGTTTACAAACAAAAAGATATCCAATGGAAAAATGATCTTACCTGGAAAAATGCACTCATTATTGGTGCTTTCCAAATGTTTGCTGTATTTCCTGGTATTTCAAGAAGTGGTATTACCATATCAGGTGGTCTCACTCAAAAAATTGAACTAAAAAAAGTGCTTCGATTTTCATTTCTAAGTTATCTTGTCATTTCAGTTCCAGTCACTTTTCTTGGAATCTATGAAGCATTTCAAAGTGAAGAATCCATTCATTATGTAGGGTATGGATTAGCATTTGTGATGAGTTTTATCTTTAGTTTAATCGCTGTTAAGTTTTTATATGATTATGTCAAAGTTAAAAACTTAATTTACTTTTCAGGTTATTGCTTAATCGTTGGTATCACTGCAATTATCCTTTATTTTATTTAATTA
>CAYJBI010000006.1:0-26396 GCA_964368345.1 uncultured Mariniplasma sp.
AATTAAACCAATCAATTTCAGTTCCTGGTTTACAAAAGAATTCTAATTCCATTTGTTCAAATTCACGAGTTCTGAAAATAAAGTTACCTGGAGTAATTTCATTTCGAAATGATTTCCCAACTTGACAAACGCCAAAAGGAATTTTTCTTCTTGTTGTTCTTTGAATGTTTTTAAATTGAACAAATATGCCTTGAGCAGTTTCTGGACGTAAATAAATCTGACTTGCTTGTTCTAATACAACACCTTGATATGTCTGAAACATCATATTAAACGCTCTAATAGGTAACCAATCCGATTTACCGCAATTAGGACAACTTACCTTATGATCAAGTAGATACTGATACATCTGCTCTGTTTTCCATCCATCAGGATGCACGTTTGAATCATGATCTTCAATCAATTTATCCGCTCTAAAACGGTTATTACAACTTCTACATTCTGTTAGGGGGTCAGAAAAACCTCCGACATGGCCAGATGCTTTCCATACTTCAGAATTCATCAAAATCGATGAATCAAGAAGAACATTATATGGGTTTTCGCGTTGAAACTTTCTTGTCCACGCATCTTTAATATTCTTTTTTAATAAACTTCCAAGTGGACCGTAATCCCATGTATTTGCTAATCCTCCGTAGAGTTCGCTTCCTTGAAAAATATATCCTGTTGATTTTGCATATTGTACAATTTGATCGAGTGTCACCATATTCGCACATCCTTTTATAAATTCTATTGTAAATTCTTTAATGTTGTTTGTAAATGATAGTCATAATACTTAATGATAAATTCTTTTATCTTCGTTAAAGACATTTGAGTTTCTAACTGTAAATCTTGATAAGGCATTAATAAAAGTTTTAATAATGTGATTGCATCCTTAGTTTCTAAATCAATAGGATCGTTATCATCTTGATAAATCAGTTTTCCTTTAGATATAGATACACCTTTAACTTTTCTACCATCAGGTGATAAATGAAGTCCATATCCAAATTCTTGAATCATTTTTAATGCAAAAGACAAGGAAGAAAGTTCAAGGTTTTTCGATTCAAGAGCACACTCAAGTTCATGATAAATAAGCAGGTGATTTTGATTGTCGACAACCAACCGATCAATAATTTCTAACATAAGTGCAGCTGATTTCGTTCTATAGAAATCCTGTTTCACATCATGAAAATCATTGATAATCTTCCCTTCTTGAAGTGTTGTAAAACTCTTTTTGCTTTCTTTAAAACTTATTTTGGTTAAATATTGAGCTAGAATACGGGATGATTGATTCATTTTTTGAGAACCTTGAGCAAGCAATGTTACTTTACCTTCTTTCGTATATGTAAAGAGTAATCTTGCGTGTTCTTGATAAGGTTGTACTTTATAAATAATACCTTCCATTAGATATCCTCAGATAAACCGAGTGACTTTAAGTCGCCTGGACGATTTCTCCAATCCTTCTTAACTTTCACCCATAGTGTTAAATGAACTTTTGTGTGGAGTAGTTGGTTGATTTCTTTTCTAGATTCCATACCAATTTTCTTCATTTTTTCTCCACCTTTACCTATTAAAATCTGCTTTTGTGTTGTTCTCTCAACAATAATGAGTGCAGATACATCAATGGTATTTAGTTCTTCATTTTCTGTAAGAGATTCAATGACAACTGCAACCGCATGAGGAACCTCTTGTTCGGTATGAAAAAGGATCTTTTCTCGAATGAGTTCACCCATGAGTTTTTCTTCTGATTGATCTGTCTTCATATCTTCCGGAAAAAACATGGGTCCTTCTGATAATTTAGGAACAACGAGCTCTTCGATTTTATCTAAGTATGTATGTTCTTTTGCAGAAATTGGGATAACTCCTTCAAAAGAATAACTCGATAAATAACTTAAAATAATTTCATCGATGTCTGTCTTTGATTTAAGTGTATCTATTTTGTTAATGACAAGAAAAACAGGAACTTTCGCTTGTTTAAAATAATTTAACACATATTCAGAAGCTAAATCCTTAGGTTTATCTACAACATATAATACGATATCAACATCCGATATAGCTGAAACAGCTATCTTATCAATCGTTTTATTAAGAAGGTCCTTCCCTTTATGAAGACCTGGTGTATCAACAAATATAATTTGATAATCAGGTTTTGTTAAAACACCCATAATTCGATGACGCGTTGTCTGAGGTTTAGGACTCATAATCGCTATTTTTTCACCGATAAGTGCATTAATGAGTGTTGACTTACCGACGTTAGGTCTTCCTACGATAGCAACAAACCCTGAACGATATGACTTACTCATGGGGTTTATCATCTAACACAAAAGCATAAGGTAACAATTCAGTTGTTGTTGTTTCTTTGACTTTACCTTCAGTATTCGCTAAAAATATTGTTGCATCTTTAGGCATAAGTTCATGCATCACTTGACGGCATGCACCACAAGGTGAAACAGGATGATGATCGTTTGCAATAATCGTCATAGAAACAATATCTTCTTTTTGATACCCTTGACTAATCAAAGAAAATAAGGCGTTTCTTTCTGCACATAAAGTTAAACCAAACGATGCATTTTCAACATTTGCTCCATGAATAATACTTCCGTCTTTTAATTCAATTGCTGCTCCTACTTTAAACTTAGAATATGGTGCATATGCATTATTTCTTGCTTTTAAAGCTTCTTGTATTTGTGGTTTCATGATTTATTCCTTTCAAGTTTGGCTTTTTTTAAGATTTCTTCTTGCAAAAAAGTCATTTCTTTTTCTTCTTCTGGCGTGTGATGATCATAACCTTTTAAATGCAAGTATCCATGTACTGCAAGAAATCCAATTTCACGATTTAAAGAATGACCATATTCAACACTTTGTTTTAAAGCTTGTTCTACTGAAATGAAGATATCACCTAAGGACTTATCATCCTCATCATCATTTGGAAAACTGAGGACATCTGTTGGTCTATCTATTTGACGATAAGATAAATTTAATCGATGAATCTCATCTTGATTTACAAAGATAATCTGCATGCTGAGTTTTTCTTTTACATGCTTAAATATACTTTTGACTAATTTTTCAATATCTTTGATTTCGTTATCTGTTTGATTAAATAAATTAACTTTCATGTTCCTCATACCTTTCAAGAATGCGTTGAACTAAAGGATGTCTTACAACATCAATTTTATCAAACGCCACGATTTTTATATCATCCAAATGATTGAGTAATTCAAGAGCTTGATTCAATCCTGAAGGAATTCCTCGTGGTAAATCTGATTGTGAAGGGTCACCGGTAATGACCATTTTAGATGCAAATCCCAAACGTGTTAAAAACATTTTCATTTGAACCTTTGTTGTATTTTGTGCTTCATCAAGAATCACAAATGCATTCTCTAATGTTCGTCCTCTCATATAGGCTAAAGGTGCAATTTCAATCACTCCTTTTTCCATGAGTGACATCGTTTGTTGTGCTCCAAGCATTTCGTAAAGAGCATCATAAAGAGGAACTAAATATGGATCTACTTTTTCTTTTAAATCACCTGGTAAAAATCCTAATTTTTCTCCTGCTTCAACAACAGGTCTTGTAAGAATAAGTTTTTTGATTTTATTATTTTTTAAATCTGAAACAGCTTGAGCAACAGCCAAATATGTTTTACCCGTTCCAGCAGGACCGACTCCAAAAACTAAATCGTGATGAGTTATAGCTTCTACATAAGTTTTTTGATTGAACGTTTTAGGATAAATTGATCTTCCTTGATCATTGATTAAAATCCTTTTTCTATTTTTGTATAAGTCAAAAACACCCTCTAATTCATCTTTTTCCGCAAGTTTAATAATATACATGATATCACGTTCAGACAATTGAACTTGATGTTCAGCAAGCTCTATTAAAACTGAAAAAATAGCTTCCAGCAATGGTAATTGTTTCTCTTTTGCATCAGTGATAATTTCAGAACCATTGATAGAAACAACTATTCCTAAGTATTGCTTGAAAACCAAGAGGTTGCGATCTTGAACACCAACAAGTCTTGCGATCGCTTCTGCATGATGAATTTGTCGATTTAATTTCATTAAATCCGCTCCTTACCGTGTATTCATTATACCATAGAGACAAAAAGAAAAAAGCACCAAATGTCCTTTTTTCGACTCAAAACCATATAAAAACGCACCCTGAGGTGCGATTTTGTACTTTACTTCTTTTTAGAGCGTGCTGCGCGCTGGCGTTCTTTGCGTTCTACTGAAGGTTTTAAGTAGAACTCACGCTTGCGTGCTTCTTGGAGAGTTCCTGACTTAGAAACATCACGTTTAAAGCGACGTAAAGCATCTTCAATTGATTCTTTTTCGCGAACGATTGTTTTAGGCATATTCTGCCCTCCTTCCACGCTGAGATTCATTAGCCTTATTCATTATATAGCATTTTTTCCCTTTTGTCAAAAAGATTTAAGATTTTTTAAGGGAGAAGTATGTCAATGCATAGATTGAAGCTAGTTCAGTTGGTAATATATTTTTCCCAAGTGAAACGTTGATTGCACCTAAGGATTCAAAATAATTTCTTTCTTGATCTGTAATTCCACCTTCTGGACCAATGACAACGACGATATGGTTGATATCTTTGACATCAAAAAGTGCATCAGGTAACGTTTTTGTTTTCTCATTTTCATCTGCTAGAACAATAATATCATACTGGGACCAATCGATTGATTTAATGCTTTTAGAAAATGAAATATCGGGAACATCAAAACGATGAGCAAGCTCAGCAGCTTCTTTAGCTATCAAATTCATTCTTTTCAGTTTATTGGCTTCATTATCCGGTTTAGAGATACTTCTTATCATAGGAACAAACGTGATATGTGATGCACCGAATAGTGTTGCATTTTTAGTAACAATCTCTGCTTTTGGATGTTTAGGTAACCCTTGAACAAGAGTAACTTCTAATTCTTTTTCTTTAATTAATTCTTTTTTTTCTTTGTAAAATACACGATTTTCTTGAATATTAAGTTCTACTAAAAAACAACGTCCCTTTGAACATATAATAACTTCTTCACCAGATCTCATTCGCATAACATTGATGATATGATGTGCATCTTGACCTGTAATCTCATGATTCAATTCTGTTAGAAAATAACGCTGCATAGAACTCCTTTGATGAAAAAAGCGTTTCCGAAGAAACACTTGGTTTTCATATCATTCATCGTTTAGTGTAATCTGTTTGAAACAATCACAAGTATCATGAGCAAAACGGATAAAACAGCTGATGAACGCACTAGGAATAATTCAAGACCTCTTGACTTTCTGTTCTTAAATAATTCTGATTTTTCACCACTGAATGCATCTTTAATGTCATCTTGTGATTGCTGTAATAATACAGCACCGATTAATAGTATTGTAACAATGATAATTAAAATATCTGCCCAGTTCATAAAATCCTCCTAAAAAGCTCAACTAATGATAACAAATAATTCTTTTTTTGTCAATTCATCCATCAAATATGTGAAGAAAAAACAAACAAAATTATTTAGGATTCTAAAGCTTCAATAACAATCGTTAAATCTTCAATCATTTGTTCAGTTGATTGGAAGCCTCCAGTGCTAATATACCATGCCACCGGATCAAGTGTAAATATGAGATTATTATTCCCTGCACTTGTATTTTTAACTAATTGATTATTCTTAACAGCATCAATCGTAGATGATCCACCAGTTGCAACTCCACGATCAAGTAAAAATAATATATGGGGATCGACTTGAGCAACATACTCGTAACCAATCACACTTCCATGAGAACCACCTTGATCTACTTTATCATCTGCTGGTTGAAAACCAAACTCATCATATAAACTTGCAAACCTTCCTGTTTGTCCATAAAAAGATAAGGATTCTCCATTAACCATCACAAAGAGTGCTTCAAAATCTTTTGAAACCTCTTTAATAGCATTCATAGATGCTTCAATAGTTAATAATCTTTCATCGATTTGATCTTTAATTGATGGAAATATCTTAGAAATATTCTTTGCGTTTCTTTTCATTCCTTCAAGATATTCACTTTCAACTAAGGTCACATCTAAAATATCTGCATAAGGATAATCTTTTTTCAATTGATCATATGCTCCAGCAGAACGACCTCCTATAATAATTAAATCAGGCATAAATAAATCAAGTTCATCCCAGTTAGGTATAAACAATGTGCCTACATTTCTGAATTCGTTTGATGTATAAGCATTTAAATAAGTTGGAAGATTAGATTTAGGAACACCTAAGTGCACGATTGAGGTTTTTTCTATACCTACTGTATCTAAAATATCTAAAATATCGTATGAAAAAATAGCAACAACTCCTGGATTTGTTTTAAACGTTGTTGTAACTTCTTGTCTTGTGCCACCTGTCCATCCAGTTTGTTGTTCATTTGTTAAAGCCCCTGATGTGACTGTATAAGATAATGTTACATCTTCTCTTTCAAACTTATTTTCTACTCCTTCTTGTTTCCCACAAGCAAATAAAATAAATGTTGTGAAAATAAGAACTATCATTAAATGAATTTTTTTCATTGACTAAATCTCTCCTTTTAGTAAGTTTTCTTTTTGATTATAGTAAATACATACTTTCCGTCCATTAACACCCGCAATACAAAAATCATGATCAAATATGTGATCTAAAATAGTTTTATCCATCATATAATCAATACTTCCTTCTTCAATGATCTTTCCATCTTTCATTGCAATAATATGATCTGCAAACGAAGCAGCAAAATTAATATCATGCATCACAACCACTATCGTTTTATGGAGTTCTTTTACCATTTTTTGTAAGATTGTCATCATCTCAACAGCATATCGCATGTCTAGATTATTAAGTGGCTCATCTAGAAAAATATATTTCGTGTCTTGAGCTAAAATCATTGCAATATATGCTCTTTGGCGTTGACCGCCAGAAAGTTCATCTAAATAGCGATGTTCTATTTCTTTGATATTCATATATTTTAGTGCTTCTTCTATTTTTTGTTGATCATATTCTTTTAGTCTTCCTTGACTATGAGGAAATCTTCCAAATGAAACTAAATCTCTTATTGTAATCCTGATATGTAGTTGATTAGATTGTTTTAAAATCGCGATTTGTTTGGCTATATCCCTTGATTTTATATTTTTCAATGCAATTCCATCCAAATAAATTTCTCCTTCAGTTGGTAGTAATAACCGAGAAATAACACCTAAAAGTGTCGATTTCCCTGCACCATTTGCTCCAATTAATGCTGTGATTTTATTTTCTTGGATTGTTAAATTCACATTTTCTAAAACCTTAAAATCGCCATATGCTTGTGATATATTTTTAATTTCGATCATGCTTTATTCTCCTTTAAGACTAAATAAATCATATATACTCCACCCAACATACTAATTAAAACTGTCACAGTGGTTACATAACCTGTTTCAACTACTAACCCTTGACCGAAAACCAAAAGAATGATGGATATCATGGATGATGCTAAGAATAATGAAATATGCTTATAATCTTTCAACACTTCTCTTGCAGCATTTACTGCGATTAATCCTAAAAAAGAGATAGGGCCAATAAGCGCTGTTGAAATGCTCATTGCTAATGCAATATAGATTAATCCCCAATTCATTTTTTTAGAATAACTAACACCTAATCCGATTGCTTGAGATTCACCTAATGTCATCACATCATAATTTTTAAACTCTCTAACAATCAAATAAATAAGAATAAACATCAGTGGTATTGTTAATCCGATAATGGAAACATTCATGTTTGCGATGGATACTTCAGTTCTAATGGTTAAACTCTGAAATTCTTCAGGGTCCATCATCGTTTGAAGAAATGATGCTAAAGATCTAGATAGTGTCGATAAAATCATACCTACTAGTAAGAGAAAAATGATATGATTTCTGTTTCTCTTTAAGATGAATTTATACATCATAAGTGAAATTATAATCATTAGTCCTGAAGATACTAGAAAATTAATATATGGATTTAAATAGATTATAGAAGACGAAGTAAAGAAATAAATAATGGATGTTTGAACTGTAATAAATATGGCATCAAATCCAATGAGACTCGGTGTTAAAATACGATTATGTGTCATTGTTTGAAAAATGAGTGTTGTTGAACTAATTAAGATTGCCGATGTGATCATTGCTAGAACCTGTAAAGTTTTTCTAGATAAAATACGAGTGACGGCTTCTTTCATTAACTGAGCTTTCAAAGGATCTTCTGGAAATAAATCATAAGATGAAGTTAACATCCAAAACAAAAGATAAAACAGAATGGATACAACTGTTAAACTGCTTAATACAATCCATAATTTTCGTTTATCCTTCATGTTTCATCCTCCTGAATATAATAATCAAAAAGATGATTGCTCCTGTTACACCCATTGTAAAGCTAATGGAAACTTCATATGGAAAAACAATGAGTCTACTCAATATATCGTTTAGTAATACAAATGCTGAACCAAATAAAGCAATATCAATCACTGTTTTTTTCACATGATCACCATAATAATAAGAAACAAGATTAGGAACAATTAAGCCAACAAATGGTAGTGTACCTACCATCACAAACGTGATGGATGAAATTACTGCGATGATGACTAACCCGATACTAATAACTAACCCATATCTAACTCCTAAGTTTTTAGCGAAATCTTCACCCATTCCTGCAATACTGAATCGTGTCGCATAAATGATTGCCAGCACAATAGCTGGTATCACAAGATATAAGAGTTCATAAGATCCTATGGCTTTATTAGAAAAGCCACCAATACCAATCGTGTTAAGAAATTGTAAAGCATTATAACGATGAGCTATAAAAGTTGCTATAGAAGAAATCATAGCACCATACATCATACCAATTAAAGGTACATAGATGACGTTTTTAAATTTGATTTTTTTGAGCATCAGCATAAAAATAATCGTTGCTAATAAAGCAAAACCAAATGCAAATAAGGATCTTATAATGACGTTTTGATTTCCCAACATCAAATAACCCAAAAGCACACCTAAAACAGCAGCATTGGTTGTTCCTGCAGTTGAAGGTGATATAAATTTATTTCGACTAATTGCTTGCATGATTAATCCAGCAATTGATAAACTTGAAGCCGTCAAAATAATAGAAACCGTTCTTGGTATCCGAGAAATTAATAAAATATCCCATGCCTTTTTTTCGCCTCTTATCAGATCAATGAACTTAAACTCAAGAACACCAACAAACATTGAAATGACGCAAAGTATAATAAAAATAAAGACGAGTATCCATCTTTTACGATTCAACATATGTATCACTCGAAATAAGTATATAATCTTCTTCAACCATCGAAATGAAACCTTCTGGCTTTTGATGATGACTACTGTTTTTATCTTTGTGAAGCGCTATATGTAACGAACTTCCTTCAAATCTATAAAATGCATTCTTATTTTCCCAATAGATTAATATTCTAACACTATCGTAATCAGGGTTTTTTTTATTTATCAAAACATCTCTTCTAACAAATCCTAAAAAATGAAGCATGACTGGTGGTTTTTGATACTGATCAATCACTGAATCTATAGTTCCTTTATGAAATAAGAAAACTCTTGAAACGACATACACGAATAAACACCTTCTTCTACAATGAATACATCCATATTTTAAAGATTTAGATTCCATTCTTCAAATGATTTAACTCACATTATAAATAGGGTAGTTAATTATAATAATCTTAAAAAAAATAGCTCATTGAGAGCTATTTCGATGGGCTGGTACACCTATTAATTTACTATATGGTGGTGCATCTTTCACAACAACAGCACCTGCAGCAACAACACTGTGATCTCCTATTCTAATAGGACCTAAAATGGTTGCATTTGCATAAACAATGACATGACTTCCAAGTTTTGGATGACGATCTACTTTTTCAAAAGTATTCGCACCTAAAGTCACACCATGATATAAAACTGAATGATCACCAATGACTGCTGTTTCACCAATAACAGTTCCTGAACCGTGATCAATAAAAACACCATGTCCTATTTGTGCTGCTGGATGAATGTCAATGCCTGTTATTCTTCTTGTGCGATAACTGACAATACGCGCCAAATTATGAAAACCCTTATTCCAAAGTTTATGAGCTCGACGATGTCTTCTTAAAGCAATCACCCCTGGATAAGTAAAATAGATCATAAAACAATTAGGCGCTGCTGGGTCAAACTGTTTAGCAGCTCTTACATCTTCAACCGTACATTTCATCATGATTCATAGAGTTGCGTCGATAAATAGCGTTCACCTGTATCACAAACGATAAAGACAATTCGCTTATTTTGCGCTTCCTTTCTTTTAGCAATCGTTAATACTGCATGGAGTATAGCTCCTGTTGAAATACCTGCAAAAACACCTTCTGTTTTTGCAAGTAACCGTGCTTTATCAAAAGCATCTTCATTTGAAACTTGAATGATTTCATCAATGATATGTTGATTTAAAACATTGGGAACAAATCCTGCACCTATACCTTGTATTTGATGAGGTCCTGGGTTTCCTCCAGAAAGAACAGGTGAATCTAAAGGTTCAACAGCAATAATTTTAGTATTTGGTAAATGTTGTTTTAAAACTTCACCAACTCCAGTAATCGTACCACCCGTTCCAACACCTGCTACAAAATAATCAACCTGGTTATCTGTATCTTTCAAGATTTCAATAGCTGTTGTTTTTCGATGTATTTCTGGATTTGCAAGATTCTCAAATTGCATAGGAATAATGACATGACTATCTTTTTCTTTTAATTCTTGCGCCATCTTAATCGAACCTTTCATACCAGATTTAGCATCTGATAAGATGACTTGTGCACCTAATGCTTTTACGATTTGAATTCTTTCTTTCGAAACTGTTTCAGGCATAATTAGTGTTAATCGATAATTTTTAGCTGCACATATAAAAGCAAGTCCTATTCCTGTATTACCTGAGGTTGGTTCAACAAAATGAGTATCTTTTGTTATAAGATTCTTTTCTTCTATCGATTGAATCAGTGCTAATGCTAAACGATCTTTAACACTCGATAATGGATTATGTTGTTCAAGTTTTGCAACAATTTCTACGTTCACACCTAACAATTCTTCTAAATGATTTAAACGAAGTAATGGTGTATTTCCAATAAGTTCTATGTAATTTTGTGCGATTTTCATCATTTTTCAACTCCTTTTAGCATATTCATTATACTTAAATATGTGCATAAATGCTTTTAAAACGATTAGAGATAACGCTTACTTATCTATAAAAGCTGCTTTAGTTGAAAAACATTTGGTAAAAAGATAAAATATGCTATAATGCATAAGGTGATAAAAATGGAAATAACAAGGTTTTCACTAGGTAGTTTAAGAAGCAACTGCTATATCGTTAGTGAAGAAAAAAGAGCATTCATCATTGATCCAGGTTATGAATCAGATGAAGTACTCAAATATATAAAGAAAAATGAATTACAAATTGAAGCCATTTACATTACACATGGTCATCCTGATCATGTAGGTGGTGTTAAACAACTCAAGGATACTTTTATGGTGCCTGTTTATGCTCCTCTAAAAGATCGTATTTGGATGGGGAAAAGCAGTTATAATCAAATAGGTTATGAAATTCCTGTTGATACTTGGGTACGAGATTTAGATCATATCAATTTACTTGATCATGTGTTTACCGTTTATGAAGTTCCTGGCCATTCAGAAGGCAGTACCGTTTTACATACTGATCACATTTTATTCTCAGGTGATACTCTTTTTTTTCAAAGTATCGGTAGAACTGATATCCCTCTTTCTGATTTTAAATCTATCTTTCAATCCATCAAACGTTTATATGCGTTATTTGATGAAGATACCATCGTTTATCCAGGACACGGAAGAGCAACAGATATTGGACATGAGAAAAAATTCAATCCATTTGTTAGAGAAGAATAGAAGAAAACTTTCTTCTTTCTTTTTATGTTATAATCAAACATAAGAAGAGGTATAGAATATGATCCATTTTAGAAACGATTATAATGATATTGCACATCCTAAATTAATAGAACACTTATTAAAACATCAAGATGAGTGTCACCTTGGTTATGGTATGGATAATCATTCAAAACATGCAAAAGAACTCATTCAAAAGCATAGTCAGCATCCTATTTTTATTCATTTTATGTCTGGTGGAACATCTGCGAACAAAATCGTTATTTCCCATCTTTTAAAGCCTTATGAAGCAGTCATATCTGCTCAAACCGGTCATATTGAAGTACATGAAACTGGAGCAATTGAAAGCACTGGTCATAAAATTATTAGCGTATCTACAAAAGATGGAAAACTTACTTCTAAGGATATTGAAGATACGTTTATTTCTTTTACCGATGAGCATATGGTTAAACCGAAAATGGTTTATCTATCAAATGCAACCGAAACAGGAATGATTTACTTAAAAGATGAACTTAAAAGCCTCTATCATACATGTCAAAAACTTAATCTCTATCTTTACTTAGATGGAGCAAGACTTGGCGTTGCATTAACATCAAAGAATAATGATATGACATTAAAAGATTTAATCGAGTATACGGATATCTTTTATATAGGTGGCACAAAAAATGGGGCACTTCTTGGTGAAGCAGTTGTCACAAGACATCTTGAACTTGATCATTATTTTCGTTATTCAATGAAACAAAATGGTGGGCTACTTGCTAAAGGTTTTCTTGTAGGGCTTCAGTTTGAACGTTTATTTGAAGATAATCTCTTTTATGATATTGGTAGTGAAGCTAATCAACGTGCACAATACTTGATAGATGGTTTAAAAAAATATAAGATCTCTTTTAATGAGACTCCTACTAATCAACAGTTCATCACTGTTTCAAATGAAACTTACCAAAAAATCAGTCAAAAATATACGTTTGAAATATGGCACGATTTAGGTTCATCCAAAATGATTCGACTTGTTACAACCTATCGCACGAAGGAAATAGAAATAGATGAACTTCTCAATGATTTAAAATAGTAAAAGAAAAAATCGCGATTTTGCGATTTTCTTTTTTTATACTTTTCTTTTCATAATCACTAATGTTTCAGTCTCAGTTGTCTGAGGAAACATGCGAATTGGATATATCTTTTCGATATCATATCCATTTTTTAAGATTCCTAAATCTCTCGATAAGGTTTTTAAATCACATGAAAGATAAAAAACTTGTTCAAATGGATAATCCATCATATTTGAAACAAGTTCAGGCATCAATCCATTTCTTGGTGGATCAATGATTAAAACATCTTCTTCGTGTTGTTGAATCAATTTTTCTGCTTGGCCAAAAACAATGTCAATATGTTCTAAATGATGTTCACTCTTTATTTTGTTTGCCATTAAAATCGCATCTTTATTTGACTCAATCATCTTTATACGTTTAGCTACACGCGACATATAATAACCAATACTTCCTACACCACTATAAGCATCTAAAAGAATCGCATCTTTTTTAATGTTTTTCCTAATGATGTCATAAGCCTTTTCTGCTACAGGGATATTAATTTGAAAGAAAGATTGATCTGATACTGGAAACATCCAATCTCCAATTTCTTCTTCAATAAAAGATACACCCGTTATTAAATGTGATTTAGTCCCTAAAATTTTGTTCCCATCATCTTTAATATTTAAAGTGATTCCAATAATTTCACTGATGTTATGACATACATTTAAAAAGTGTGATAGCCCTTTAAATGATTTCTTATTTGAAACTAGGGTGATCAGAACTTGATTTTTTTTATTAGTACGAATCGCAATTTGTTTTAACGATTTAAAATCAACCGAAATATTGGCAAGAGAAATCTTATCAATAATTTTGTTAGTTATTTCATCTGCAAGTAAAAAAGAATTTACCTTCATCAGACCTCTTCCATCTTCATGGTATAGGCCTAAGGTTAATACAGGTTTTTCCATCACATGAAAAACAGATTTGTTACGATAATTGACATACTTATGATCTGTTATGATTGGTTCTATTTCGTGTTCAATACCACCGATTTTTCTTAATGTATCTTTTGTTAATTTTGACTGCCATAATAGTTGTGCTTCATCACTCATATGAAGTAAATCCATGCTACCTAAATATGTATCTTCATGATCTCTTCTATCTTTACTTATCGTTTTAATTTTAACGATATTTCCTTCAGCAAAGCGCTTTTTAAGCGTTCTTATTTTTATATCTGCAACTTCATCTTTAAGTAATCCTTTAACAAAAATAACTAAATCATCAACTTTTACAATTCCTTGTCCTAAGTAGTCGACATCGACCGCTTTAACTTCTAATATACTACCAACAGTTAACATCGTCTTCCTCCTTGAAATAAAACGCAAGTCCACCTTGTGAGGTTTCCTTATAGGACTGATGCATATCTAGTCCTGTCTGATACATGGTTTGAATCACCATATCCAATGAAATTTTTCTTGAATCAGTTAAAAAATATGCTAGCCCACATGCATCAATAGCCCGAAGAGCTGCAACTGCATTTCTTTCAATACAAGGAATTTGAACATATCCATTGACGGGATCACATGTTAAACCTAAATGATGCTCCATGGCTATTTCTGCTGCATATTCAATTTGATCCATTGACAAATTGAAAAGTGTTGCATGAGCAGCAGCCGCCATGGAGCATGCACTTCCAATTTCTGCTTGACATCCTGCAACTGCACCTGAAATTGATGCATTATGTTTAATAAGATTCCCAATTAATCCAGCAACTGCTAAGCCATTGATTATTCGATCCTTAGTCATAAAATGATACTTCTCATGCATATAATATAAAACTGCTGGTAAAACTCCGCATGCACCACAAGTAGGTGCAGTCACGATAATTCCACCACTCGCATTCTCTTCAGAAACTGCGAATGCATAACTTGCTACTAAACGATTTTCTACAAGTTCAGGAACATCAATTGCTTTTATTTTACTATAAAGTTCAGGAGCTTTTCGCTTTATTTTTAGAGGACCTGGAAGAATGCCATGTGTTGCAATTCCTCGAACAATCGCAGATTTCATCGCTTCCCAAATCTCTTCTAAAAAGCCTTTGATTTCTTCTCCTTCAATTTCATATACGTAATCATGGAGTGTTATTGATTTATTCAAACAATATTTTTTGATTTCTTTAAATGTTTTGTGTGGATAAATAGGAACTTCATCAGACGTTTCATTGACGAAGATAATACGACCTCCACCCGTACTATTAACTTCTCTTTCAATCATAATAACATCCTCTTTGTATCCTTTAATGATTAAAGTATTGGGATGTTTTGATAAATCAAGAGAAGTCAAAAAAGCCACTGGAGATTCTCCAAGTGACTCTTTAATTGCTTCTTCTGTTAAATGACCTTTACCAGTTAAAGCAAGTGAGTTATAAAGGACTACTTCAAAACGATCACATAATGGACATGCTTCTTTAACAATCTTACTAGCTTTTGCTGGTCCCATCGTATGTGAACTGGATGGACCATGTCCAACTTGGTAAAGCGAACGAATTGAAAGCATTTAACATCACATTCCTTTAGTTTTTAAACTTATTTTTTAAATAATTTACGTAATAATATGGATTGAAAGGTTCATGCGTTGCTATAAGCATAATTTCTTTTGGAGATTTGCTTGATGCAAATTGATGAACACGATCTTTAAGCCATGCATTCATAGCTTTAATATCATTGTTCTCAAGTGCTTCTTCAATATTTAGTTCTTTGTTCATTGCTTGATAAATTTGTGCAGCATACGCAGAACCTAATGCATAAGTTGGAAAATAACCAAACATACCACCTGACCAGTGAACATCCTGTAAAACACCTTCTTTATCTGTTTTTGGACGAATACCAACATATTCATTCATCATTCTATTCCATTTTTTAGGAAGATCTTTGACTTTAATTTGTCCAGAGATGAGACCTTTTTCTAATTCATAACGAACCATAACATGAAGTGCATAAGTTAATTCATCTGCTTCTGTACGAATTAAAGAACGCTCTGAACGATTAATGAATGCATGGAATTCCTCAACACTTACATTTTTAAGTTGTTTAGGGAATAGTTCAACAAGCTTTGGATAATGAATTTTCCAAAACGATAAAGAACGACCAAACATATTTTCATACATTCTTGATTGTGATTCGTGAATTCCTAAACTTGTTCCTCCATGCAAGAATGTATCATCATATTTAGGATCATTTTGTAGTTCATAAATGGCATGACCCATTTCATGAATGGTTGAAAAGATGGATGAAGCAATATTTTTTTCATAATAATGTGTTGTAATACGTGTATCAAAAGAGCTTACACCAGAAGTAAATGGATGAGCGCTTTCTTTTAATAATCCTCTTTTACGGTCATAACCAAAAACATCAATTAAATACTCAGAAAACTTGATTTGTTGTTCTCTTGGAAATACACCATGTGTCAATTTACGAGAAAATTTTTGTTTTCTTGCTGTCACTTCTTTAACAAAAGGAACTAATTCTTCTCTTAGTGTATTGAAAAATGCATCATATTCTTTTGTTGAAAATCCTTCTTCGTATTCATCTAAAAGAATATCATATCCTTTAAGTTCTGGAGTTTCTAAGTACTTAACAAGTTTTTTGTTGTAATCAACAATTTTTTGTAATGTAGGTTGAAATAATTCAAAGTTATTCTCATTTTTAGCTTTCGCCCAAACATGAGAAGCTTGTGATACTAAAACTTGATAAGAAATTAGTTCATCTTTTGGCACAAGTTTAATCGTTCTTAATCCCTTATAAGCGTGTTTAATTTCAGTTTTAAAATCCACATCTTTTATTTGATCTAAATGTTCATATAACTTGTCAATTGATTCAATGTATTCAGGTGCAGATTCGATTTTGTACATTTCTTCTGCCATCACTTGATATTGTTTTGTACGATAATCTATTGACTCTTCTGGAGCTTCTGTTTCTTGGTCCCAACTCATTAACCATCCAAAATAGCTATAAGCTTTAATTTTCTTACGATATTCCTCATATGTTTTTATGTAGTTTTCCATTTGGATACCTCATTTCTCTTTTCTTCAATTATAACATGGTAAAGATATCTCATGTCTAAATCCCACAATATCTCATAAAAAAGCAAGTGTTGCTATTCCAAAATAAATCACTAATGCTACGAGATCATTGATCGTTGTCATAATAGGACCTGATGCTGCTGCGGGATCTTGATTCTTACGATGAAGAATCATAGGAACAAAGACACCCATAAGTGCTGAAATAAACATGGATAAGAAAACAGCTAATAATACGACAATGCCCATTTGAAAAGGAAGTTCTACATCATTTGTTGGGAATAAGTATAAGAATCCAGTCACAAACCCAAAAGCTGCAATTCCAAGTAATAAACTGTTAACTAAGCCTACTAAAAGTTCTTTTATGATATGATTTTTCGGTAAGTTTTTTCCATCAAATTCATTTTTATGAATTCCTAAAATAGTGACAGCTAATGCTTGGGTACCTATATTACCTGCCATACCTAAAATAAGGGGTTGGAATAAAACGATGGCTGTTACTTCTGCAAGTGTTGCTTCAAAGATTGATAAAAAACTGGCGATAACTAAGTTTAAGATAACCGCTATCATTAACCATGGAAGTCTTTTTTTTGATCTTTCCCATACACTTGATGAAGACTCATGATCAGATAATAAAGCCATTTTTTGATAATCGCTTTCAACAGTTTCGATGATTTCATCAAAAACATCATCTGCCGTAACTATGCCTATCATATGATCAAAAGAATCAAGAACAGGAATGGCATTTCTATCGTAGTTGACAACAGTTTGAATTGCCTTTTCAATGGATTCATCTGCATAAACAAACTTAAAATCTTCAAGCATTATTCTAGATAATGTCTGGTTACTTCTTGCGATGATTAAATCTTTTAAGTCTATTAATCCGATAATGATTTTATTATCATCAATAACAAAAATAGTATCGATATAATCTTGTTCTTTAGACTCTTTAATAACGAAATCAGTTGCTTCTTTAATCGTTTGATTGACATTGATTGTTATGAAATCAGTTGACATAATGGATGCCGCCATATCTTCTTCATAAGTTAACAAAAGATGGATTGTTTTTGCTTTTACTTTTGATAGAAGATTGAAGATGCTCGGTCTTATATCTGTATCAACATCTTCAATAAATTCTTTAAGATCATCCGATTCCATATTTCTAAATAAAGATTTCTTTTTTGTCTGGTCTAAGCGTTCTAAAAGATCAAGTTGATCATCTAAATCGAGTTCAATAAACATATCCGTCATTTTATCAAGACCAATCAGTGTAAGCATACGATTTCTTTCATCATCATTTAATAGCGGATAATAAAGTGATAAATCATACGCAAACATCGGTTTAAATATCTTTTTTAGTTGGTCATCTGTATGCTTAAAATTAATTTTTTTAATCATCATATCCCCCCTAAAAGAAGTGTTGCTAATCCAAAATAGATAAACAATGCTGAAACGTCAATAAGTGTTGTGATAAAAGGACCTGAAGCAACCGCTGGATCTATTTTAAATAAATAAAGTGTCATTGGAATAAAAATGGCAATCATAGGAGCAATCATAACTGCAAGCCATAATGAAAAACCTACAACAAGACTAATTAAAAGAGGATCTGTTGTTAATGATGTATTTACTAAAGCAAATAGATTCGTCATTAAAAATGCAATAACACCAATAACAAAGCCATTCAAAATGCCTGTTAAAATCTCTTTAATCGCATTTTTAAACAAACCCTTTTCATGGTTAGATAACATTTGAAGTGTTGCTGCAAGTGTTTGAGTAGCCACATTACCTGCAGAATCTAAAATGAGTGGTTGAAAGACAATTAAGATAGCTACTGTAGCTAATACGTGTTCAAACTTTCGTGTAACCAGAGCAATTGGAAAAGAAATAGCCAACAATATCAATAACCAAGGAATACGGTGTAATGCAGTCTTTATAGGACTCATATCTTCTTCAGTTTCAGGTAGTGCAGCTAATTTTTCAAAATCTTCTTGTGCTTCTTCTTGATAAATGTCTAAAGCGTCATCTAAAGTAATCATGCCTAATAACTCTTGATTCTCATTAATAACCGGCATTTCATAAATACCATAATTTCTAATGGATGAAATTGTTTTATTAATAGGATCTCTATCATATGAAACAGGGTATTCTTCAATGAGTTCTTTAACAGCACATGGTGTTTTTGACTTCAACAAATCTTTAAGTGCAATTGCTCCTAAATATATACCATGTTCATCTGTAACAAATATGGTATTAATTGATTCAACTTCTGTAGCTTCTCTTATCACTTTCTTTGTTGCTTGTTTAACATCCATTTCTGGTTCTAAAACCAAAAAAAGATTGGTCATCGCAGAACCTGTTTCATCTTCACTATATGACATAAGTTCTTTGACTTCAGAATCTTCACCTAATTGTTCAAGTAACTCTTCTTTGTCTTCCTTGTCAAGTTCTAAAATGATATCTGCGGCATCATCAGGTTCCATCATTTCTACAAGTTCTTTTTGTTCATTTAGATTAAATGTAGAAAATACTTCTAAAGCATCATCAACTTCCAAATATGAAACAAGTTCTGCAAGTTTTTCTTTAGAAAGGTGTTGATAAACAATCTCCTTTTCTAGATCTGATAGATCGATAAAAAGTTCTGCCAAGTCATGTGCATGCACATCTTGAAGAAACTCTTTTAGTATTTTTTTATCTTGTGACTGAATCACTTCTTTTAACATTGTTCACCCTCCTTAATAGCGATTATCAATGAAAAACACCCTAAAGGTGTTTATGAATGGATAATTTTACCAAATAACATATGTGCTGTTTTCATCGTTATGGTTATCGTCCGATTCTTATGTTTAAGATGTAATAATCCATTAAATGTATCTTTTTCAATGACTTCGTAATGATCATTCAATCTCATATCTTGTTGATTTAAATATATAAGTAAATCTTTATGGTCTAAAACACGTTGAAGTTCAAAAGTTTCATTAACCTTTGCATCACTCAGAGAAAATGCAGTTGACTCTTCAATATAACCTTCAAAATTAGGTATTGGATTCCCATGTTGACAATACTTAGGTTCTCCTAAAAAATGATATAGTTTTTCTAATACTGCACTGCTTGTAGCATGCTCGAGCATTTCTGCATCTTCATGAACCTTTTCCCAAGAAAACCCCAATTTTTCCGTTAAAAAAACTTCCCATATTCGATGAGCACGAATCATTCGAATCGCAGCTTCTTTCCCTTTTTTGGTAATAGAAATTCCTTTATATGGAACAAATGAAACCAGATGCTTCTTTTCCAATTTTTTAATCATTTCATTGACACTTTGATCAGTAAAACCAAAACGTTCAGCAATTTCATTTGATTTAATTAACACTTGTTTCTTTTCAACAGTGAGTTCATAAATAGTTTTTATATAATCTTCTTCTGCACGATTCATTCTGATTCCTCCCTAACTTAAAGCAACATCTAATATCATCATCACAATAAAACCTACCATCACACCTAATGTTGCATAATGTGCACCTTTAGGTGTTTGTTTCTGCTGTGCTTCTGGAATTAATTCTTCAACAACGACATAAATCATTGCTCCAGCTGCAAACGCAAGCGCATAAGGCAAAATAACAGATACATATGTCACTAAAATCGCTCCTAAGACAGCAGATATAGGTTCAACAAGCCCTGATGCTTGTCCAAGGAAAAAAGCTTTCTTACGGCTGACACCTTCCTGGCGAAGAGGAATTGATACAGCTGCACCTTCTGGAAAGTTCTGAATACCAATACCAATAGCTAAACCTATTGCAGATAAGGTTGCTGTTGTTAAGTCACCAGAAATGTATTGAATAGCACCAAATGCAACACCAACCGCTAATCCTTCTGGAATATTATGTAATGTAATCGAAAAGACTAAAAGAATATTACGTTTTAATTTAGTTGGTAATCCTTCTTTATCGTGATTAAAACCAAAGTGAACGTGTGGCACCACTTTATCAGCAATATAAAGAAATATCCCACCAAGTGCAAAGCCTACTGCAACAACAATCCAGGAAATGACACCCTGTTCGTTTGCCATATCAATTGCTGGAGCTAACAAACTCCAAAAACTTGCAGCAATCATAACACCTGATGCAAAACCTAACATAAGATTATAAACATTTCTTTGAATATTTTTAAATAGAAAAACAAGTGCAGCACCAAGTGCTGTCATTCCCCATGTAAACAGTGTTCCTATCAATGCCTGCACCCAAACCTCTAAACCCATAAACCATGTCAGCATAGATTTTTTCTCCTTTATAATTTAAGGCTTACCTTAATTTCATTTTAAGTTTAGCATGCTTTTATGAATCTGTCAACTTTTTATCTACATTCTATAAAAAACAACCCCTTAAACCGAGGTTGCTTCTTTCTCTTCATATTGTAATTGATATAAATTATAATATAATCCACCAAGTTTAAGTAACTCTTGATGATTACCTTCTTCCTTGATTTCACCTTTTTGCATCACGATAATTTTATCTGCATGCTGAATAGTTGATAAACGATGTGCGACAATCAACATGGTCGATATGTTCATCATCTTTTCCAGTGATTCCTGGATTAGCCCTTCTGTTTCACTATCGATATTTGCTGTCGCTTCATCTAAGATCATCAAACTTGGTTTATATACAAGTGCACGAGCAAAACTGATTAATTGTCTTTGACCTGCAGAGAAGTTATTTCCTCTTTCTAAAACGACATGATCATATTGATCAGGTAACTTTTCAATAAAGGTATTTGCTCCAACATATTCTGCAGCATGGATAACTTCATCTTTAGCGATGTCATCATCTCTAAGTGTAATGTTTTCCATGATTGAACCTGAGAAGAGAAACACATCTTGTAGCATTTGCCCAATATGTTTTCTAAGCGATGCTCTAGAGATCTTTTTAATATCAATACCATCAATTAAGATTTGTCCTTTTTGTATGTCATAATTACGAACTATTAATCCTAAAATCGTTGTTTTACCTGAACCAGTAGCACCAACAAATGCAACTGTATCACCAGGATTGACATTAAATGTTACTCCCTTTAATACCCATTCATTAGGAATATACGAGAACCATACATCTTTAAATTCAATTTTCCCTGAGAACTTGGTTAATTCAATTGCATCAGGTTCATCAAAAATTTCAGGTTTTGTATCTAATACATCAAAAACCTTTTCTGCTGAAGCAAATGCATTTTGTAAGGTGTTAAACTGCTCAGCAAGCTGTTGAATAGGTTCAAAGAAATCTCCAACATAAGCATAATAAGAATAGAGAATACCTGCTGTAATAGCAGTTGCAATAACTTCTTGGTAACCTACATATAATACAAGCAGTGTTCCTACCATAGAAACAAGATAGACAATGGGTCTATATATACCAAAGACGAGGATTTCTTGTAAATAACTATTTCTAAGTTTCAAACTATGATCTTTAAATTCGATGCGTTTCTTATCTTCTTGGTTAAAAATTTGTGTAACTTTCATACCTGATAAGTTTTCAGATAAAAATGCATTAACTTCTGATACATTTTGTCTAACACGTCTATACGATGCTCTTGAATACTTTCTAAATACAACTGTAGCAAGAATAACAAATGGAATAGTCATGACAACAAAAAGCGAGATTTTCCAACTAATGATAAAGATCACCGCTACAATTGCAACTAAATATAAAACATTTTTTATCAAGTTAACTGCAACGTTTGTGTACATTTCGCTAATTGTATTTGTATCATTGATTACACGCGTAACAAGTTTTCCAACAGGCACTTGATTTATTTGTCCAATATTTAAGTTTTCAATATGGTTGAAGACTTCATCACGTAATGAAACAACTGTTTTTTGTCCAACCTTTTGTAGCATTATTCCTTGAAGGTATCCAACAAAATTACCAATAGCTAATATGATAATAAAGAATATTGATAGTATAATGATAAACTGGATTTTATCCTGATAACTTAAACTATCATCACTGACCATATCGACAGTTAAGCCAATAAGAAGTGGTGGTAATAATTGAATTCCTAAAGAAACAATCATCATAATAATAATCCATACAAACTCTTTTTTATATGGCTTAGCGTAGGTTAATAAACGTCGAATAACCTCTTTATCACTTCGTTCACGTGTGTTATCTTTAAAGTCCTTCATGAGTGACACCTCCTTGAACAATATTTTCAAGGGTTTGGCGTTTTACCATATCTTGATAAAGAGAGGATGTCTTCATAAGTTCTTTGTGGGAACCTATGGCTACAACTTCACCTTGGTCTAATAGAATGATCTTATCCATTTGTTTTACCGTAGAAATACGATGCGCAATGAATATCGTTGTTCTTCCTTTACGGATTCGATGAAGGTTTTTAATAATGGCTTCTTCTGTTTTCGTATCAACTGCTGATACTGAATCATCAAGAATTAGAATTTCCGGATCCTTTGTAAGAGCTCTTGCAATTGAGATACGTTGTTTTTGACCACCAGAAACAGTGACCCCACGTTCTCCTAAAATCGTATTGAACTGTTCTTTGAATTCTATGATATTTTCATAAACATCAGATAGTTTTGCAGCTTCAATGACATCATTTTCTGATGGTTTTTCTAAAGAGAAACCAATATTATTAGTAATGGTATCTGAGAACAAGAAGTTATCTTGAGGTACATAACCCATCGTATTTCTTACAGACTTAATTGAAAGTGACATAATATCATGATTATCTAAGTAAATCATTCCAGGGTCTATATTATATATGCGTAAAAATAAATCAACCAAACTTGATTTACCGCTTCCAGTTCTACCTAAAATCCCTACCATTTCACCCTTCTTGATTTCAAAAGAAACATTTTTTAAGACTGGTTCATCGCCATCAGGATATTTAAACGTTAAGTTATTCACTTTAAAAGCACCTTTTAAGTCCATGATTTCTAAACTATCCTGTTGATCAACGACTTCAAGTGGTGAATCTAAAAATTTCTCAATACGTTCTGCTGAAGCTTTAGCTTGACTTTGAATATTAATAAATTGAGATAAAGCCATTGTTGGCCAAATAAGTGTAAAGAAATAACCTAAGTATTCTGTAAGTTGACCTGATGTTAATCCGGCATCCTCATGCCTAATAACTAAGAGTGAACCCAGAACTAAAACTACTAAAACAACAATATTTAGTGCAATGCCTAAAGCAATATTAATAATGATAATAAACTTCATGAAACCAATATTTTTATCATATAAGTCTAAGTTTTTAGTTCTAAATAGCATTGCTTCTTTCATTTCTCTAACGAAAGCTTTAATAACTGTAATTCCGGAAAAATTTTCTTGTGTAAAATCTGATAGTTTTTCAACAGATTCTTGACGTGCTTTAAAGTGTTTCGTGATTCTTTTTCTTATAAAAACTAGCGCAACAGTTAAAACAACCATAGGTATCGCCGCATAAATTGTTAACTTTAAATTAAGTTTAGCCATGCGATATAATGCAAAACCACCAAGCATCAATCCATCAATCAACATCAATATACCAGGACCAAATGACATACGTATCGCTTCAAGGTCGTTTATAAAATACGTCATTAATCCTCCCACCTTCTCTTGGCTGTAATAGCTTTGAGATAAGCGAGTTGCGTGTCCAAACATCATATTTCTTAGTTCATACTCAATACGTCTTGATGCGCCAAATATGGTATAGCGCCACACAAAACGACCCACTGTAATTGATAATGCTAAAATACCAATATGCATAATTGATGATTCAATCATCGATATATCAGGATTGGTTGCTTTTAAATTATCAATAATACCCCCAACAAGTTTAGGAATATCAAGCTGTAACCAGTCTACAGCAACGAGTACGCCTATACCTACAATAAAGTAAAGTGCGTACTTCAAATAATACTTTCTAAAGTGTTTACTCAGTAGCATACGAATGTCCTCACATGGTTATCCACCATTACACAGTAGAAGGACGTGTCAAACGTCCTTTTACACAATCATGAATTTATAAAAATCATTCCTACTCAACAATAATACGAACAACATCGCCATCTGATGATTCAATGTTAATTAATTCTCCGACAGCTCCTGAATTAATCATTTGAATCAACGAATCTACATCAATATCTGAGTCTTCTAGATTGATGTTAAATTTACCTGTCTTTAATAGTTTAGCAAATTCTATCGGAATTTGTATCCTTACAACATCACCATCGTTTGAATCAATGAATATTTTTAACATTCTAAACGGTGTTTTTTTATCATTTTGAATGGGGACAGCGAAAGACTCTTGTTGTTTATCTCCTTCTAGTGCAGAAAGTAGTTTTTCTGCTTCATCTGCTTTAATAATTCCTTTTGCTAACATATCTAATATTTTAATACGTTCTTCTTTTAATTGATCTTTTGACATTATACTCACCTTTTCTTATTTTTTCTTTAGTAAATCTAGGGCTTCACTCACTGTTAGTTCACCCTTCTCAATACGCTCAAGAATGTTTGATTTATTTCCTTTTGTAGATGGTTCTTCTTTCTCTTGACTACGTTGATACGTTTCATCTTCATCAATCACCGAATAACCTAATCCTTGAATAACCTCATCAAGCATCTTTTTAACTGTTGGATAGCTAATATTCAACTCTTTTTCAATGGCCTTAATATTTCCTCTATTTTTAATAAACATCTCAATAAAATAAAGTTTGTCTTGTTCAAGATAGTTGAATTTAGATAGCGTAAATGATCCTTCAATGGATGTATGACAATGATCACAATGCAATTTTTCTACACGTAATTCATGTTTACACACAGGACACGTTGATAATACAGGGTTAACTTTAATATTTTTATCCATAAGTAAATCCTCCTATATCGTCTTAATTAAGACTCTTTCTTTTGAATTTGTTAAAATATCAACTTTGACGCCTCTCAATGAAATGAGTTCGATAAGTTCAGTAGTCGACATTTGAAACTGATCGCTAATCACTTGATTGGAGCGTTTTTTTAAAATCCATTTAATCATAAAGATAGGAACTGGCAGTAAGAGTATGATACCCAAGAAAATGTTTACTGCTCTTGATTCACTTGTTTTAATGTGAACCTTTACAAACGATGCCCTTCTGGGTTTTTTCTGATGATTCGGCTTAAATAACGTTTTATATGCTTTTTTTATCGTTATTTTTCCTTCATTGAGTTGAGTTAAAACTTCATCTTTTGTCATTTTTTACTCACCTTCATTAATTTTTTTAATTTACACCTTAATTATATTGCTAAAATTACATTTGTCAAGCATTTATTCAAAAAAAATTAAAAAAATTAATTACAAACTTAAAATTATTGATTTTCACTTTAAAAAGCGTTGATTTTATCGTATAATAGAAATAGATAATAGAAAGAAGGTATTAATA
>CAYJBI010000007.1:0-25605 GCA_964368345.1 uncultured Mariniplasma sp.
TTGCTAGGTTCTACAATATTAAATGTTTTAATATCATCGATTTTAATGATTGCCCAGTTTTCTAATTTTGAATCAACAACTTTGATATAGAATGTCTCACCTAATGAAATGTCATTAATGGTTAATAGATTAAACTTATACCCCACGAGAAATTCATTCCCACCATACTTTTGTGGATTTGAGTTTGCAAATTTTGCAACCATTTCATTGTTTGAGGCGCGATAGACTGCAAGGAAGAGATGATCAATATCATTACCTCCACCTAATCTAAAATGAATCCATCCACTTCCACCTAGAACAAATATTGAAGAAGTAATAGCACCTGTTTTATCATCATCAGTTTTCGACCCGTCAAAGAAATAAGTTCCTTCTTTTCGATTTGCCGTATCAATCACATAATCATCATGAAATGCATCAGAAAAGCCGTTTACAGTCTCAATAGTCCACCCTGATAATGTTCCAATTTCAAATCCTCCGTTTAAGATATCCATGTTTTCTTGATATGAAAAAACGGTCACTGTAAATGATTTTTGAATAGCTTCGTTTCCAGAACTATCTTTTGCATCATAAAGAATCGTGTATGTTCCTGCCTGATTGGTATTGACAAGATCACCACTTACGACAACATCAATATCTTCATCCTGATTATCAGAAACAAATACACTTGGAAAAACAAAGATATCTCCGACCAAAATGGCTTGAGAACCTCCACTGACTAAAATAATGGGTTTTGTTGTATCTTGGTTTTGACTTTTTTGACACGCTGTCAAAAAAACAACCATCAATAATAAAATCCCTAAGATTAATTTTTTCATTTACTCTCCTCAATACTCAGTTACTGAATCTCTTTCAACCATTAAACATTCTAAAGTCATGTTAATGGTTTTAGCTTTTCTATTCTTAATTCTTCGTAAAATGAGTGTAATTGCTTGTTCGGCCATATATTTTCTTGAAACCTTCATTGTTGTAATGGCGGGTTTTGATATTTGAGAATAGATAACATCATCAAAACCGATGATAGATATTTGTTCTGGAACCTTTATTCCCATATGATTTAGTTTTTGAATTAACAAATATGCAATATGATCGTTATTACATAAAAATGCAGTAGGTAATTCTTCTGGTAATTTTAAATCTATCATTTCACCAATTTCATCACGATCATCGACTACAAGCGTATTTTTATAATCTAATCCTCTCTCAATCAAAGCTTTCGTAAATCCTAGGTAACGATCGAGAATTGAATTTGTTGATGGAATTCTACCAACAAAACCAATATGCTTGTGTCCTGCATCAAGTAAGTATTTCGATGCAATATATCCAGCATTAAAATTATTAGAAACGATGCTATCAAGACTTAGATCATCATAATAAAAGTCGACACAAATTAACGGTAAATTTAATTCTTGGATTTGAATAACATAAGATTTATCAAACTGTCCTAACATCATAATGCCATCTTTACCTTGAGGAATAAAACTAACGTTTAATTCTTTTTCATTCTTTTTACTAACAATTTTTAATATTAGATTGATATTTTTGGTGATTGCATTTTCATTTAATCTTTTATAGAGTGTTGTATAGAAATCCTCTGTCTTAGCTAAAAAAACTTCAGGCACTAAAACGATCAAATCAAATTGTTCGTTTTTTGTATATTGATAACCCATTTCCTGAGCCATCAAACGCACCTTATCTCTCATTTCACTTGAGATATCTGTATCATTCTTGAAAACCTTTGATACTGTCATTCGTGAAATTTTTAAACGATTCGCAATATCTTGCATTGAAATTTTCTTAGACATAGAACCTCCTAATTTGCTAAAACAAACCATACTGTACCCAAAAACATTGCTAAACCTAAGATGTGTAACCAAAAGATAATGTGTCCACATACCCTTTGATAAACTGATAGAGTTGATAAGTCACGATATCCAACATAAGATATAACACCTGAACCAATGATCATTATGAATGTTAAATAGTACATCAATTGATTCATAAAGTTAGGATTAATGACAACATAGTCGTTCATTGCAAAAAAAACAAACACATTCATGATAAATAAAATAAATGATCCGATAATGATATAAAAGTTTTTATTTTTCATATGAGTCTCTTTCTTTATTCATATTTTAACATGAATTTATATAAATAAACTCCCTTTTATTGAAACGGGTCTTCTACATCAATGGTTTGAATTTCAGCATCTGAGACACCCACATAAAGTTGATAAACATTTTTATTTTTTTTGACAAGTGCTCCAGAAAATAAAACATCGACTAAATCAGGTCTCTTTGATGGTCCTGGATTAAAATTATCTCGTTTTGCAATAATTTTCATTGGACTTGGTATTCCTGTTCTAATATCAATTTTAAAGGTCATCGCATAATAATGTCTAATATTCTCTTCACTGAAATTAGCAATATGTCCTAACACACCAATCGTATATTCATCTAGTATTGTTAAGTGATTAGCTCCACCCCATTCTGATTCGATGAATTGCTCTAGTAATCCAATATCATCAATAAATGCAGTTGAAATATCAGAAAAATGATTGGCGATACCAAATCCTATTTCCCCGCGACCCCCTTTTACTCCTTGAGGTCTTGTGAATACAGCAATTCTTCCATCATTTAATTGAATCATGCGTACATCTTTCATTCCTTGAGGAGCATCAAGAACTGGTTTTAAGTCATTTAAATCTTTCCCTTTATAAAACTTGGTATACCAAAAAGTTTTCCCCTCTTCGTGATATACATAAGTTCCACCGACAACATATTCTCCATCAATTATGGTGATACAAGGGTCTTGTAAATCTAATGCTTTTAAATTGCTTCTTTTAACATAGACTTGTCCATGTTTTTCAAAATAAACAGCTTTTGACTCCTCATTGTCTCTCTTCTCTACACGTGCAATAAAAAGATCTTTATTTTTGTAGAAAAAAGGCGCTGAAGGATTATAAATATCATAGCCATTCACACCAATAAACTTTAATGTGTTGGCATGACTCGGTTGTTTCTTCTGATTAAATTCTTTTAATAACGATTCTATAGACTGTCTCATTGTACTCCTTTAATAGGTTTCATCATTTGAATAATATCTTCGAGATTACTTGTAGCAAGACAAATCTTATCATCTGCTGCACCGTAGTAAATCAATACCTTGTCATCTTCTAAAATGACCCCGCAAGTAAAGACAACATCTCCAAAGAAACCATCTTTTTCATAGTTTGTTTCTGGTGTTAAAATAGGTTCTAATGTTTTATGTGTGATAAGCGTAGGATCATCTAGACTTGTTAAAAATGCACCTAAACTATAAACAACCTTACCCTTAGTTGCCGCATGATAGATATGCAACCAACCATGTTTTGTTTTTATGGAGGGTGCTCCGCCACCTACTCTACCGTTTTCCCATCCATTTGGACTCACTGTCATCAGTATTTGATGATTTCCCCAATGAATTAAATCATATGATGAAGCAGACCATATATTTGGATGTCCAATATCATTAGGTACAGGTCGATGATACATAAAATATTTACCATCAATCATTTCTGGAAATATAGATGCATCCTTGTTGTCTACTGGTAGAATTAATCCTTTTCTTTCAAATGTTTTAAAATCTCTTGTTTCAATTAAACCAACAGCAACACCATGTTCTGACACGGCAGTATAAGTTATAACATATTGATCATTCACATGAGTGACTCTTGGATCTTCTACTCCCCATGCTTCCATCGCACCAAGTGGAAATATCCATGGCTCTTCATCAATAATAAAATGGATTCCATCTTTGGAAAAAGCTCTTCTAAAATGCGATAAAGATGTTAGATGTTGAACTTTTAAATCTTTATTTCGAATTGTTCTTGAATCATCAAATAATAAATCTTTATCATTTTTATCAATGGCTTTAAGTGTTATTTTTTGATTTTCACCTACAATGGGAACATGAATAAAACCTATCTCTCTTGTTGCACTTTCTGCAACCCTCAGAATTAAAACATATTGATTGCCATACTTGGTTGCTCCACAATTAAAAACACCATCAACCCTTAAATCTTTATGTGTTGGTTTAATGTCTTTAATGGTTATCAGTGGATTTTGAATAGCTCTTTTCATCTTGTCACCTGTATTTTCATGTTATGATTCGTATTCTTAGTGATACCTGATCATATAATCCGTTTTTCGTATACACTCTTATGATGACTGTTTTAGAGCCTATTGTTCCTTCAAGTGCTAATACTGCTGTATTGAATCTTTTTGTTACACCTTCAAAAGTGGTTTCATAATAATCCACTTTATCTAAATCATTCGATAGAATGGTTTCAACGTTGATACTAAACTTAGATTTAACTTCATCATTATTCTTTAAATTTGTGACATTTAAGGAAGCTTTAGAGGATGAAAGAATAACATCTCCCAATCTTGTAACATTATTCTCTCTTATAAGCAATGATCCTGAAGGAATCTCAATGATAATTAATGAATCATTAGAATTGATTGTAAGTTCTGTCAAAGAAGAAACATCAGTTGCAATGACTTTTTCTGTAACTGCATCATATAAATCTACCTGACTTGCTTGAGGTGTATATGTTAAAGTTTTTGTTTCTAGATGAGGATTATACATCATGTATGTCGGATAGGTTTCATTATAAAAGTCACCTGAGTTTAAATTAATCTTTAATATTCCATCGACATTGGTTAAATCATAAAGAGATCCGAGCATTCCCATGGATGCACCTGAATAGATTGAAAAGTCTGTTTGTGCCCAATTATAAACTGTTGGATCTCCACCAAACCAAGGGGATTTTGAATTCCCTGACTTTCGAATGCCTTCATAAGGAAATACATTATTTGCTGTTTGATTAAACAATTGAGTCTCTTCACTATACGCTGTATGAAACATTGATTCATTATCATCTTTTGCATAATTAGGAAAAAAATACCTTGCATTAGAAATCAAATGGTTCAACCATTTTCCAATACTTGATGCATATCTTGTGTCATATTTTGCTGTTTTCGCCATAATAAATGCTGATGCATAAGTATTCATCGAGAATGCATAACCGCCGCCATCTGTTATAGAACCCATAAGTCCTGATACACCAAAGCCTTGATAATTGTCGTTCAGCATTCCCCATCCACCACGTGGAATAGAATTACCATTAAAAACAGAGTTAAACAACTTATCAACATCAAAACTTGTATTAAATTCTTGATTATATTTAGCAGCTAAATATGGTCCATAATAGAGAAGAATTTCATACATTGGTGAACCTGTATACGTTTGATCAATATATCTCAAAGTATCAATAGCAGCAGTTTGATATTTTTGATCACCCGTAAGTTTATAACCATAATACATAAGTAGTGAAATACCAATAGCGCTATCTGGTTCTCTCCAAATATCATTTTTATAGGCTTTCATCGTTTCAAAATTAAATCCAGTAAAGTCATACGAATTCAATTCATGCATCACAAGATATGCTTGATACCAAGATTCAATTGTTTTCAGCGTGTTTTCTCTTAGTGTAACTTCATCTTCATATTGTAATGATACTTGTGTAAATAAAATAGCAGGATAAATCATATACCACATGGAAATATTACGACTATTTCCAGAAGGATTATTAATCACAACTTTTTCTTCTTCATTGAAATACACATTTAATGCATCAACAAAGTTGTGTCCATTTTGATCTGACTTATCAATACCAAGCAAAGTTGCACTTAATACTGCAGCAATACTTGTCACCGCTTCTTGACTACCATCAACACTGTTTCGATAATCACCAACATAAGCAGAAATGCCATAAGCATCATAGGTCTTATCTTCCCAAATTAATGGAAAAAAAGTACCTGTTGCCTCAAAATCATAAACCATTTGATCATAAGCTGATGCTTTTGATTTAAAATCAATAATCTCATAATTTTCAGGTAATTCGGTATTGAATTGTTCTACTCTGGTGATATCTTTTTGATATGTACTTTTTATGGTTTTATCTTCGTTTGATTGGCAAGCTATGGTGCTTACCGAAGTAAGCACCACAAGCAAACCCAAACAGATCTTTTTGATCATTTTCAAAACTAAATAGTTCCTTGGAAAATGACTAATGACAATACTTCAACATTGGCATCAGCTGCACCAACTGCCCAAATCCAAAACTTACCTTCGATTTTTCCGTTGTAAGCATCAATAATGTCTTGACCAAACTGTGCATTGATATCAACCATAGTATATTTATTCCATTTCATACCATTATCTTCAAACACATATAGTCCCCATTCATGACCTTCAACAGGATTATCTGGTACAAATTTAACTGTCCACTTGAATGCATCATTCACTTCTTTAACTTGAATTGCAATAAATGTTTGTTCTGATAAGTCAAGAGTCAGTGTTGGTGATTGAACACCACCCCATGATTCTGCGCCTACACGAACGACTGTGAAGTTACCTTCTGCATTATAAGTAGCAGTACCAAACGCTGAGCTATCTGGTGTGACAGAACCTGTCCAACTACCAATATCTTGTGCTGTATACTTAGTTACAACCTTTAAACCATTTTCAGCATCATTACCACACGCAACAAGTGTTAATGCTGTCAATAAAACAACTACTAAAGTTAAAAATTTTTTCATTTTTTCTCTCTCCTTTTATCTATTTTCAACCCTTGATTCCGGACATTTTAACGCCTTCAATAAAGTACTTTTGGGCGTATAAGAGGATGGCTAATATCGGAATTAATGCAACGAAACTAGCTGCCATAAGAGGACCCCATAAGATTTCTCCCGATAATGAATTAAATGATGCCAACCCTAATTGAATCGTATATTTAATAGGATCATTGATATAAATCAACTGACCCAATAGGTCATTCCATGTACCCATGAAAGCCCACAATGCAATGGTTATTAACGCTGGTTTTGCCAGTGGAATAAATATCTTTGTAAATATTTGAAAATGATTTGCTCCATCAATTAGTGCAGATTCTTCATAATCTTTAGGAAATGTTTCAAAATACATTTTCAAGAAAAAAATGAAGGAAGCACTACCGAAATAGGCAGGTAAAATAAGTGGTGTATAATTATCCGTTAACCCTAATGATGACCAAATAATAAACGTTGGAATCATGGTGACTTCATAAGGTAACATCATTGTTGCAAGTAAAATCATGAATATAACATTTTTGCCTTTAAAATTAAACCTTGCAAATCCAAAAGCAACAGCTGCTGAAATAAATACTTCACCAAAAATTTTTAAAACTGCAATAAGAACAGTATTTCCCATGTATCTAAATATCGGTATGATTTCAAATGCACGGGTATAATTTGCAAAATGAAAACCTTTAGGGAAAAACGTCATATTTGCACTGATGATTTCAATTTCTGTTTTTAACGATGTTGAGATCATCCAAACAAATGGTAACAACATCACGATTGATCCTAAAATCAAAATAACGTGAAGTGAAACCCCTCGAATAGCCTTTTTCTTATAATAGGCTTGTTTAACTCTTTTTACGGTATCTGTCATGTGATGTTCCCCCTACCCTGTGTGAACCCAATATTTTCGGGTGACATTTACAATGACTGTAAAAAACATAATGATGATAAAGAGTATCCATGCAAGTGCTGTTGCATAACCCATCTTATAATGAGCAAAAGCTTGTTCGTATAGATAAACCATATAGAATTCGCCTTCTCCGCCAGCTCCACCTAAAACATAAGCGTCAGTAAATTTACGGAAGGCTGAGATAATACCAATAATCAAATTATAAAAAATAATGGGTGTCATCATGGGTAATGTAATATACCATGTTTTTTGAATTTGATTTGCCCCATCCATATCCGCAGATTCATAAAGCGATGTAGGGACATCTTTAAGCGCTGATAAATATGTCAGTATACCTCCGCCAGCGCCCCATAATGCCATAATTAAATAAGAAGGTAAAACCCATTCAGGGTCATATAACCAGTTAGGACCTTTGATACCAATCCATGATAATGCAAGATTGATTAAACCATTATTTGGGTCTAGGATCCATCTAAAAACGATAGATACTGCAACACCTGAGACAATCGCTGGCATGTAGTAAAGTATGCGATATATACCAGCAGCTTTAATTTTCTTAGATAACATGACAGATATCACAAAGGATGTTAATACAACTAATGGAATTGATATAATGGCAAACCTAAACGTAATCCATAAGGAATGCCAAAACTGATCTGCTTGGAATATTTCTTTGTAGTTTCCAAATCCAACCCACTCAATATTTGACCCCACAATCGACCAATCGGTGAAACTGATAAATACAGCTGCAATCATAGGTAGTAATGTAAATAAGACTAAACCGATAAGCCAAGGTAGAACAAAGTAAAAGCCAACTCTATCTCTTTTTTTCATACATTATCTAATCTCCAATTTTATTACGCATACCAGAAGCTGCCTTTTGAATAAGATCAACATAGTCAACATCAGGATTTTGCAAAATTGGAAGATAAAGACCACGCCATAAGTAAAGATCAGAAACTTCAGTCCATAATTCTGTATAATTAGCAGATCGTGCATTATCTAATGCATGTTCAATGGTGGCAAGTGCGTTTACTTTATCAGGAGCAATGAAAGCAATATTTTGAAGACTTCCCTTAATGGGTGGTGCAATTTTCCATGTGAAGAAGGCTAACGTTAAAGCTTCTAATGCTTCATATGCTAAATCTTTATCTTTAACGGTTGAAGACATGACCGTTGATGCTGTCCAATCAAATGGATTTGATCGACCAGATGGGTCCGTTGGAATAGGTGCATATCCGAGCTCAAATTTATCAGCTTCTGCCATCAACGCAATCTTTCTTTCAAAATCATCTTGAATTCCACCCATATACATAGCAACTTCTTGTCTTTCAAAATAAACATTTCTTGCATAAGATATGGTGTTATATCTTGGTATTAAGTTCTCCCTAAACATAGTGACTAGATTTCCAACACCTTTAATCGTTTGTTCTGAATCAAGTAAAACTGTTTTACCATCCGAAGCTAAAATGTCACCACCACCGCTCCAAATGAATGTTTCAATGTTAGGATTTCCCTCAATCACTGTCGCATAAACCGATTTTTCACGAAATGTTTTACCTGCAATTTGTCTTGATATAGCAATAAACTCATCCCATGTCCAATCATCAGTTGCTTTTGGAGCTTCTACATCTAGAGCATCAAACATTGTTTTATTGTAATAAACGATAAATGGATTAGCTATCCATGGTAATCCCCAATATTTATCATCGAAATTTGCACTTTTTATAACTCCATCATAATAATCATCAGCATTTAATACATCACTTTCTGCTAAATAGGTTGTAAGATCTGTGATCGCACCTAAATCAGCATATTTTGAAATTAACTCCTGAGTAATCCAAAAGAATGACGGAGCTTTTCTTGCTGCGATTTGTGTAGATAGTTTGATATAGTAATCTGATGGTATGGATAATGTTTTAATCACATACTTACCTTCTGCAGCATCGTTAACTTCCCTAACAATCTCATTAAACTCTGAAAGTTCAGTCCCTGCAGCCCAAGTTGCTATCGTAAACTCATTAGATGGTGTGTTGTCTGTGCATGATACTAAAACGAGTGCCACTAATAAAACAAACAGCATCGCTAACGTTTTTCTCATACCATTACCGTCCTTTCGTAACTTTACATTTATATTTGTAACTATATTCTATTATGTTTGTAATATAATGTCAACGCTTTCACTCAATTTTTATTATTATGCCACAATTAATTTCCCAAAAACAATCTATTCTTCCTTTCGTTTTCGCAAATAAAAAACTCTACCTGAAAATTGATAGAGTCTATTATCCTTATTTTGATACTTTATTCAGATACTTCACTTACTATTTCAAATGAAATTTTTTCGATACCTTCACCTGTTCGATAAAAGATTTCATAATATCCAGGAGTTGATAATCTAATTTTAGCTGGTAAATATTGATAATCTCCACCATCTTTTGAATAGTACCAATAAGGTGAATACATATCATAACTAATCTCTACTGAGTCAACATATTGTCCGAGATCAGATACGCCAACAACATCAGGAAAATCATCAATAATTAGATAATCATAAACCATTCCTGATCCGTTTATATTTCTAACAAAATACTGTCCTTCTTCTTTGATTTCAAATGAATTAGGATAATCAACATAAATTAAGTCTAACCCTTGAACTTTGTAGACTCTCATAGTTGATGGTGTGTAATATGCAGAAATACCATACTCAGGAGATACTTTTTCGTAAACAGTATCGATTTCTTCAACAATGTTATAAGCATTTTCTAATTGATCAAAAACGAGTCTTTGAATAAAACGTGCATACGATACTTTATTATTGACAATAAGATATGCTCTTATATAAACATCTTCTTTGTTTCCAATAATTTCATTATTTGTTTCAAAATACATCATTTCATCATCAAAAGATGCGGTTTTCTTTGATGTAAATGGCATATCAATCTTTAAAAATGGATGATCTCTTGAATAAAGCACGCCAACTTCACTTACTGAATAATGGATGTCTTCATCAAATGGGAAGACAGCTCTAAACTTAGGAATAAACGCTTCGCCATTTAAACTGAATTCTGTAAATGTTAAACTTGCTGTTAATCTTTCAAACTCTAAATGAAAGACATGTAAATACTCTTTTCCTGAAGAGATTTCTTTTGTTACAAATCTTCTTATCCCTTCCCTATAAAGCTCAGAATAATTCGAATAGCTTATATCATCAACTGAAGCTTCAAATCCTTCTAAGACGGTAATAAATATCGATGGTCGGAAATTCGTATTAATTGTATCTAACTTATAATAACCACCTGATAAAATACCATCAGCTCCAACAACAGAACCTTCAGGAACCAAAATACGTGTTTTAATTTCATGAATTTCACTATATAAAATTGTATATTCATATCGCGCAAAGAAAACTACATAATAGGTCGTATCACTCAAAAGTGGAAGTGTCGTCACTTGTGCAATAGGTAATGCATCATTCATACCATAATCATCAAAAAGTAGGGCATGGCGTTTAGTATCATCTTGATAATAGGATGGCTGATTTGATGTTGTACTATAGAGAATGCCATAATCAACACGATTTTCATCAATGGATGCGGTTGTTTCTGCATACCCCAAACGCATCGTTTGGCGTAAATTATATCTCTGTTCTACGAAACCTTCATTGATGGTTGATGCATCTGTCTTTATGTATTCTGTAAAATAAGTCGTATCATCGATGACTCTAAAATCAATGTGCCAAATAGCATACAATGTGATATCATCTAAAACTAAAATTTCATTTAAGGGTGTAGCTTTTTCATCGTTAGCATTTAAAGACCAACCCATAAAAAGATGATGTTCATAAGAAACTTGTGTGTCAAGGCCTTTGGGTGATTCACCCTCATTCACCATTTCAGTAATTGGTTCTAATTGAATTGCTCCATTTAAATGATACGTCACTTTATGGGTATTCGTGTTTACTTCTTCCCACTTCGCATAAATCACTGTATCACTATAAATCATTGTTGTAGCAAAATCAAAGGGTTGGCTAGATTCTAATGATAAAAACCATCCTAAAAATATAAAGCCATCTTTAGTAGGTTCTTCATTAGGTCTTAAGGCATAAGACCCCATTGGAATAACTTGATCATCAAAATCACCGATACCACCTTCAAGACTAAAACTTACAGCAACCTTAGATACGACAACAAGTTCCCATTTTGCATAGAGTGTTTGATGTTGATTGATTGCTTGATTGGTATACGGTGTCTCATAGTTTTCATCTAAATACCAACCACCAAAGATAAAGCCATCTCTTGTGGGTTCAACGGTTAATGTTAAACTTGAACCATGATCAACTGTTAAAACAGGAAAATCACCCGTTCCTCCTTTTAAATCAAAGGTCACTAAAACAGCGGTAGTATTTAAAACTGCAGTCACAGTGAATGTCTTTTCTTTAAATGCATCTTCTACGATTAACTTGATAGTTACAGTATAAACTTCATTAGCCTCAACAGTAAAAGTATTTCCTGTAACAGTAACATCTTCATTCTGACTATTCTTAACAAATATAGATACTAAAGCTCCATGATTTTTAACTAAATCACTTAATTCTTCTATCGTATATTGAATCGTATATGTCCCTGCTGGAACATCAAAGCGATCGATTGCTTCAATATCGATTTGGCTTAAATCTAAATCATCATTTCCACATGCAATCATCATAAAAGGCAGTATGAGTAATATACCGATGGATAAAACAATTTTTTTCATAAATTTCCCCACTATATAGATTTTCTTAAATCATGATTATAGAATACACTTATCATAAAACTATGTCAATAGGTTATAAATTAATAGGTTTATAAAAGAAAAACAACCTCAAAAGGTTGTTTCAGCTTTCTACTTTTTAGGCACATACGTTTGATGTGCTCTTTCCATGTAAACCTCATAATTCGTATTAATAAAAGCCGTAAACAAAATGTCGATTACATTAAGTGTTGAAGTTCTAGAATACATTGCACCCAAACGATCTGCGCCTTCTGAAGCATCAACGAAAAGATTATAAGTGCATAATTTGATTAATGAATTATCTGTTAAACCAGTCATTGAAACAGTAGGTACTTGACGCATCGCTAACTCTTCAGCAACCTCTAAAATATCACCGGTTTCACCGGTATAAGAAATAAGAAATGCTAATGATGCTTGATCAGCACTTTTCGCTTTAATAAACATTTCTAATTTATTATCATAAGCAGATGAATCAATGCCTAATCTTAAACATTTAAGTGCCGCATCCTTTGCTACTAAATTTGAAGGTCCTACCCCAAAGAAATCCATACGCTTCGCTTTCGTCATTAAATCAACAACTTGAGTGAAAACTTCTTTATTATTAATGTCTCTACTATCGATAATGGACTTCGCATTAAAATAAGATACCTTTCTGATGATATCTTCAATCGAGTCATGTTTCTTAACAGGTATACTAGCTTCTTTAATAATGGACTCTTTTAAATAAGCTTTCAAATCCATCGATAATTGAATACGAAAATCAATATAAGAATCAATACCTAGTTTCGCACATAATCTTTTAACAGTTGATGTTGATGTAAATGTTTTTTGCGACAATTCGACAATGCCTATATTTGAAACCTCTTGAAGATTATCGAAAATATAGTCAACCACATGACGCTCGGATGGTGATAAATCCTTCACATTGCGCATTTTAAGAAGAAGATTCATTCATATATCCTCCTATTTGATACGCTTCTATTATACATGATATTATACATTTTTAGTTAAAGCTGTTGTTCCTTAAATAATGCTAAAATACGATTTTCTATCGCGTGTTCTTCTTCCCCTTCAATCCTGATCGTCATGGTATCGTTAGTTTTAATGTTTAATCCTAAAACCTGATAAAGACGTCTTGCATCTGCTTCTTTTCCATTAAAAACAATCGTTACTTTTGCACTTTCGTTTGTTACAAGTTTCGCAAGAAAACCCACTGGACGTGCATGAAACCCCATAGGATCTGTAATAGTATAGGTCAATTCCCTCATGATAATCCTCACTTTGTCTTTAGTATATGAATATCCTTGAATGCCATCTTTATGATGGCCTCATAGGTTGAATGCTTAAGTAATGGTTCTGCTTTTTTTAAGTAATCTTCGGCATCATGATAACGTTTTTGATAGTAAGATAACTTAGCTAAACGATAGTAAATGACACCTTGCATAAGTGTATTTTTAGTTTGTTCTAACTTGATTTTTAATACATCCATCACGGTTGTATCGTGATGAATATAAATTTTAATAATTAAATCAGCTTCTTCAAGAATCTTTTTAGCTTGTTCATGTTTCTCTTTAAGTAAGATATCTCTTAGTTTTTTATAACTCACTAATGCTTGTTCATATTGAACTGAGTCAATATAATAAGTCATTTGTTTGTGGTAAAGATCAAGTGCCATCTTAGGTCTTAAAGAAAGATGATCTAAAAACAAAAATTGATTGACAATCTGTTCATTAGTTCCTAAAACCATATAACCATTTAATCTTAAAAAAGCTAGTTCTGTTTTTGTGAAAAGAAGTTTTAAACGAGGATTATTTAATAATTCCTCATATAAAAAGAGATTTTTAACTCTAAAAAGAAGACGTTGTAGTTCAAGATCTGTTTTCTTTCTCATCTTATGAAGTAAGTATCGTAACCCAATAAATAAGATAAAAAGAATAACAGGATATACGATGTAAACCCAATCAAAAACAAACGCAACTAAGATCATAAGTGAAAAACCTGCATTGCTTCTTTTGATGCTTCTACCGCTTGATTAGCAAGTTCTAAAGGTGATAAATCAAGCATATACGCAATATCTGCAAATCCAGATGTGTTTAAACCAGCAACCACCACCATATTGGGATGTTCAACTGCAAGTAAACAAGCTTGACGAAAAGGTGAACCACCCGTTAAATCACAGGCAAAAAGAATGGGTTCATCTTCATGTCCTTCAATGATTTCTTTTATTTTTCCATCGAGTACATTTAAATCATCTCCTGGATTAAAATCAATGTAAAAGAAACCTTCAAGTTCTCCCATAAGCATGCCTAAATTGTTTTTAATTGCTGTTCCATAACCACCATGTCCAAGAACAATGACTTTTGTCATACGTGACCTCCATATCACATCAACGAAGCCCCTCTTAGTTTGAGGGGCTTCACTTGAAGTGTTTTTAAATCAATTAATTACCATTCTTTTTTACGAGATTGGTGTAGCTTGCATAAACTTCATGCATGTAATCTTTAGGAATTTCAACGACGTTAGGTGAAACAAAGATATGCATTTTATGTCCCATTTTTTCGAGAAGTTTTGCAGTTTCAGAAACGATAGATTGTGAAATCGTGATCGTAGAAACTGTAGAACTAGCTCCAACCTTTTGATAATACCCAGGAATAGGTACAACTGCATCTTCAAGTGGGCAGCAGTTATCAATAAATACATCTGCATAATCACCGAGTTTATTGCCGGTTGAATGATTTGCTTTTGCTTTCTTAAAGTTTTCACCAGAAGTAATCGTGATGACCTTTAGTCCACGATCTTTCGCATATTTTGCAACTTCGATAGGTGCAGCATTTAATCCACCATGTGAATACACGATCATAACTTCGTCTTTTTGAAAATTATAACTTTGTAGGAAGTTATTAATATATCCTTCTTGGCGTTCAATCCATAATAATTCACGAGCACCGCCTGGTCCAATCACGTTACTCCACATAAGTCTTGGATCCATGAGTGGATGAAATCCAACAACGCCACCATAGCGTGGGAATACATCCTGAATGGGTAATACGCTGTGTCCCGAACCAAAGAGGTGAACTAGTTTACCTTTAGAAATAGTTTCAGCGCAGAGTTTAGCTGCTTCTAAAATATTTCCTGACTGTTCTTTTTCAATACGTTCGATGACTTGTGTAATGCTTTTAATGTAGTCTAAATTCATCATCTTTTACCTTTCTTTGCTTAATCTTAGTATACTCCAAAAATGTAACCAAGTGCAGTCAATACTGCTGCAAGGATTGCGATTAATCCCATAACAGCGAGTGGAGACCATTTTTTCTTACCCACTAAACGATAAACAACGAGTGTTAAAGCAAGAGGTAATAACTTGGGGAAAATGCTATTAATCAATGTGTCAAAGTTAACAAGTACGTTTCCGCCTTCAATTGACTTAATTTGAACCGGGAATGGTACGGATACGAAACTTGCAGTGAGTGCACCAACAACGACTAAACCTAAAATGGTAAGTGCTTCAGTAATTAAATCAAGTTTTCCTGATTCCATAAATTTGCCAATAGAATCAAGACCGCTACGATAACCGAGTTTAAATAAATAATTACTTAAAAATAATGTACCAAGTGGATAAGCAACCATGTAAAGAACAGGTCCTAACCATCCAAAATCACCTGCAGAACGGGTAATTGCCATCGCGATAGTTAATAGAATAGGAATGATTGTTGCTACCCATAAAGAGTCACCAATTGCTGATGTTGGCCCAATTAAAGCAACTTTAATTGCACTAATCGTTTCATCATTAACGCCACCATTTGCTCTTTGTTCTTCAAGAGCACATGCAATACCTGGACAAATAGCTCCCACTTGTTGTTCAGTATTGAATAATGTTAAATGACGTTTTAAAGCGGCTCCTGTTTCTTCCTTAGAATCGCCATATAAATCTTCGATAACAGGTGTCATTGTATGAGCAAAAGCCATACCTAACATAGATTCAGCTTGTTGTGAACACCCATGCCAGAAAAACCAAATCCACCAAGCTTTATTTAATGACTTTGCACTAATCTTCTTTTCAGCCATTAGATTGCACCTGCTTTCTTTTCATTCATCGTGTAGTAAACATAAGCGATAATTGCGGCGATAACTGCAACACCTAACATTGTAATAAGTGATCCGAAGTAAGCGATTAAAACGAACCCTACCATAAAGATAGCGAAATGAATCTTCTTCTTCACTAAGAATGAAAGAAGAATACCCATACCTAGAGCTGCCATCATACCACCAAATACTGATAAACCTGTTGTTAACCATGCTGGAACAAATTCAGCTAAGTTAGTACCACCAGTTGCAGAAATTGTAATTAATACAACAAGTGCTGGGACAAAACGTAAGATAAATCCAATAGTTTGTCCACCAACGACGTTTGCTAAGAACATCTTCTTTGGATTTCCTTCTTCAGCACCTTTTTGAGCAATACGGTTTAAGAAAATGTTTAACGCATAACTTAAATTCCACATAGCTACCCCAATAGCTCCACCGATTCCAGCGAATAACCATACGAAGCTTTGGGCTGTCTCAAAGTTTGTACCAAAGACAATAGCACCAGCAACACCTATATAACTTGCATAAGAGAGATCCCATGCCATAGCTCCACCAGGTGTCACACTTCCTAAATAAGCAAGCTGTAATAAAAGTCCTAGTTCAAGTGCAAGCGGAACGTTGCCTAGAATTAAACCAACTACAAACGCTGCTACAAGCGGTCTACCTAAGTTATACCAGCCTAACGTGTTACCCACGATAGAACCGATGGATCCTAGATAAACGAATAATGCAATCAAAATCGCTTGAAAAATATCCATTGTTTCCTCCTTGTTTCTTTTTCTCTATTACTTAAAGAGTATCCTCTTTGAAGTTTCGCTATTTAAAAGACTTTTTTGCTTGTTCCCATGTTCTTGATCCTGAAGAGGGAACCATTTGTAAAATAAACTTAATTCCTTGTTGATCGAGACGATCAATAACTTCAATATCATGATCAGAAAAGAATAGAACTCCTCCTGCACCTGATGATAGATTATATTTTGATGTACTTGTTTTTTGAATATTCCCTAAATAAACTAATTCCAAGTTATCGATATAAGGAATAATTCGTTCTAAGTGTTCACAACTTCTTACAATCACTAATCGATTCCCTTGAATTTTTGTCTTAAGTAGTGATTCACTTTCTTGAAAACTTACAATTTTTGGATTATATGCTTTTGATACACCCATCAGCATAATCTGTTGAAGCATTTTGTTTGATGCTGTTTGATCATCAAAAGCAACAATTTCTGCAATTGAAAGTGTCTGTGCCCATGCAACTGCAATTTGTCCATGTATCAATCTGTCATCAACTCTAATAAAAGTTTTACCCATTTTATATTCTCCTTTTCGTTTGTGTACATATCTATTGTACTAAAAACGCTTACAAGGTTTAACTTCATTTTATAAGATAATCAACATGACCCCCTCATTTTGTCGTTTTCTGGCAAAAATTATTGCATTGCCTTTATTTTGCTAATTAAATCAGCAATCGCATCTTCATCATGATCAGATGTTACCAATCTTCCCTCTGTTTTAAGTGATGCTAACCCGTTTTTTGGAACTGCTGCAAGATCTGCGATATCAAGCATTTCTGTATCGTTATGATAATCTCCTATACAGATGAGTTTTCTATTATCTAATTGATATAAATGTTTCACATAGATAATGGCTTCTGCTTTATTAATACCGTAAGCTACAATTTCAATAAATCGTTTCGATGAAGGAGAAATCGAAATCTCATGATATGTCTTCATCTTCTTGATATCTTCTTCTATATACTCTCTATCTTCTGGATTCGTTACAAAAGTAACCTTTAAGATTTCTAAATTTTTAACTTGATCTATCGTGATCACTGTTGTTTGAAAATCAAGTTCAGGTAAATCAGAATCTTGGATAAGGGGATGTTTTACATGATAAACCTCATCTAAATCAGAAATAACAAGTGCAACTTTTCTATTGTTTTTAAAATAATGAAGTGCTTCATCGACAAATGATAAACTAATTAATTGTTTTCTAATGACAAGATTTTTATGTTGATCATAGATAAGAGCACCATTCACTAAAACCATCGGTAAAACAAGATGATGATTTTCGAAGTAGGTTGGTCCATTTTTTCTGTTTCTCCCAGTAGCAATCGAAAATAGACCACCCTCTTCTATCCATTCTTCAATTGCTTTTCTATTTTCATCACTAATGATAGGCCCTCTTTTCCATGAAGATAAAAGGGTTCCATCCATATCGCTATAAATCATGACATCTTTAGGATGCATGTTATCACCTCATGTATCAGTGTATCAAAAGATGATATAAGATTGTCATTTTTGTCACGTTACGACAATCTTTGACATTTCTAGTCCAAGGGATATCATTTTTACCTTATAATAGATATGAAGGAAGTGGAAACATGCATATACTCTATAAAAATGCGAATATAATAAAAAAGAATCGAACAGAAAATGTCGATCTCTTAGTCATTGATGGTAAATTTAGTAAAATCGAATCAAACATCCCACTAAATCAGAGTGAAAAAGTCATAGATCTCAAAGGAAAAACTGTTATTCCGGGTTTATTTGATATTCATACACATGGTGCATTAGGTTATGATTTTAATATGGCAACGTTTGAAGAGATGAAAATCATTATGGAATATTATTTAAAAAATGGTGTTACCTCTGTTTTACCAACAGTCATGACAGATGATATTGATGTCATCAAAAAACAATTAAAACTCATGGCACAGTTAAAACCTTTATACCCCATAATGAAAGGTATTCACCTGGAAGGTCCCTTTTTATCTTTAAAGTACAAAGGTGCTCAACCTGAATCAGCCATTTTAAAGCCAAGTGTGAATCTCTTTAAAGAACTAATGGAAGATAGCAACTATTTGATCAAATACACGACCTTAGCGCCTGAAATAGAGCAAGCTATAGAACTTATTGATTACTGTAAACAAATCGGTGTTAGAGTCACCTTGGGCCATAGTGACGCATCATTTGAACAAACTAACCAAGCATTAAAGCATGGTGCATCCTCATTTACTCATATGTTTAATGCCATGCGTCCATTTGATCACCATAGCCCTGGAATTGTTGGTGCAGCACTCATGTCAAATGCTTATACAGAAATGATTATGGATGGAAAGCATTTAGATAAAGATACGGTGTTATTCTTAAAGAAAATAAGAGGTTTAGATAAACTGATTATTATTACAGATTCTATTATGGCTGCAGGGTTAAAAGATGGCGAATATAAATTAGGTCAAACCCCTATGATTGTTAAAGAAGGAGACGCAAGATTAATTTCGAATAACGCAAGAGCAGGTTCAACATTAAATCCATTTCAAGCAATTGTCAATTTCTCAAAGTTTACAAAAACAAAAATGACAAAAACAGTTGATTTAATGTCAATTAACCCTGCAAGGATGTTAGGTATGGATTTAGAAATAGGATCAATTCATGAAAATAAGGATGCAGACTTTTTAGTGATTGATGGCTATGAATTATTAGGTGTTTATAGTCAAGGTGTTGAGGCATATAAAAAAGAGTGAGCGATCACTCTTATTTTTTTGACTCAATAATAGCTTTTTTAACACGCAACACCTTACCAGGAGAAACTGATAACTCATCAATCTTATTTTCTAGGTAGAAATCAATTAATGATAAATCACTTGCTGACTCTCCGCATATCCCTACCCAGATTCCATGATCATGTGCTGCTTTAGCAGTTAAAGCAATCATTTTTAAAACAGCTTTATGTCTAGAATCAAATAGTTGTTCGATTTCTGTATTCATTCTATCAACTGCTAATGTATATTGTGTTAAATCATTCGTTCCAATACTAAAGAAATCAACTACTTGAGCTAAATCATCTGATATCATAACAGCAGCAGGTGTTTCAATCATAATTCCTACAGGAACATCTTTAAATGGATGTCCTTCTTTTTTTAATTCTTCTTTCACTTCATTGATAATCTCTTTTGTTTCAAGAACTTGTTCTAAATGCGTAATCATAGGAATCATGATGGCAAGATTGCCATCAACGGATGCACGATAGAGTGCACGTAATTGTGTTTTAAATAAGTCTTTATTTTTTAAGCAAATACGTATAGCTCGATAACCTAAAGCTGGATTTTCTTCATGTGCAAGTCTAAAATATTCAGCTGTTTTATCCGCACCAATATCAAGTGTTCTAAAAATCACTTGACGAGGTGATAACTTCTTTAAAACCTCACTATATATTTTAAGTTGTGTTTCTTCTTTTGGATAATCACTACGTTCTAAATAAATAAATTCACTTCTAAATAAACCTACACCATCAGCATCATGTTTTATAACAAGATCAGCATCCATTAAATTACCAATGTTAGCTGCAACCAATACTTTATGTCCACTTGGTGAAATCGCCTCTTTATGCCGATATTGTTCTAGCTCTTGAAGCATTTCTTTTTCTTCAAGTAACTTTTTTTGATAGATATCTAAGATATACTTATTGGGATTAATCACAATCTCACCGGTTGCTCCGTTCATAGCAATCACGCCATAATGAGGAATTTCATCAAAGCGTGAACCTAGATGAACAACGATAGGTAAATTAAGTGTTCTTGCTAGTATCGCAGCATGTGAATTCTTTGAACCAAATTTAGTAATAAACCCTGCGATATGTTCTGTATCAAACTTAACAATATCTGAAGGATATAAATCCTCAGAAATAAGTATAAATCTTCCTTCAGGGACATGTGTCGATTCTTCAATACCTTTAAAAATTCGAATCATTCTTCTTGTTACATCTAAAACATCCATAGCGCGTGCTTGAAGAATTTCGTTTTCTGATGCTTCAAAAATTCTTTTAAACTTATCTCCTGTTTGTTCAACAGCATATTCAGCATTATATCCCTTATCAAGAAGCGCTTCAACACCTTCAATAAAATCGAGATCTTCTAAAAGCATTTGATGAATTTCAAAGACTTCTGCTGTTTTTTCATTTTGAATTTTAGCTTTTTCATATAAGCTTTTTAACTCTATGATTGCTTGTTTTTGTGTGTCATAAAAACTTTTTAATTCAAACGCTTTATGACAGTTTTTCTTCTTTTCAACATGATAATCTGCTTGTTCAAGATAATGAATCTTTTCAACAGCAACATGATCTGATGCTCCAATTCCGATAATTGTTTTCATTAGAATCCTCTTTTCGTTCTTGATTATTTTTGACAGATGATAACAAATCTATAATTATGTTTGACTTTTAGTTCAAAAGACATATACAATAAGAGTGTTTAAGGAGGGCTTACCATGAAAAAACAAGGCATTAGTCCCATTGTCCTAGTATCCGCTTGGATCGTTGGAATTGCTATTTTAGGAATTCTAGGTTACCGAGTTTATACTAAAATAGGTTCGGAAGATCAATCCAGTTTATGGATGGATGTTCTATTAATGGTTGTTGCAGTACTTCTTGTTATACGTGTTATGATTATGTATAAGAAACAAAAATAGAGACAATCTTCTAGGGTTGTTTTTATTTTGTAATGGTCACTTTCTTTAATCCTCGAGGTAAATCAGGATTAAGACCCTTATAAAGTGCAACGTGATATGCAAATAACTGAATTGCTACTGAAAATATTAATGCAGATGTTATATCATTCGTCTCATTTAAATAAATGACTTGATTTCGATTAGTAAAATCTTTATCATTCGTGAAAATAACGAGTTTGCCTTTGGCAAGCTCTATTTTATTAATCATGTCAATACCATCTTGATACATGACGCCTTTTTCTAAAAAGACAATGATTTGTGATTTATCATCAACTGCAGCAAAAGGACCATGATGAAAATCAGCGATTGAATAAGCTTTTGCATGAATATACGTTGTTTCTAGTAGCTTTAAAGCTCCTTCTTGTGCGATGGCATATAATGGACCACGTGCAAGGATATATGTTTCATTGGAATTATAAAAACTAAATGCAGCCTTTTGAATACTTTCTTCTACATCAAATACTTGATTCATTAAATAAGGAATTTGTTTAAACTCTTTATCGAATCTAAATTCACTCATCACATTCACAAGTTTTGCAAGGATATATAGTTCTGTTGTAAATGTTTTGGTTGCTGCTACACTAAGTTCTTTATTCGCATGTAAATGAAAAGATATATCTGCAAGTAATGCCATAGGCGATGTGAGATCATTTGTTATTGAAATCACAAGTGCTCCCTGTTCTTTTGCTTGCTTCATCACCTGTAAAACATCTTGAGCTTGACCAGATTGAGAAACACCAATGACGAGTGCTTGATCATAGATCATCTTTGACTGATACATAGAAATGACTGATGGAGCAGCAAAACTTACAGGAAGTCCAACATAGATTTCTTCAAGATATCTAAAATACTGGCATGCATTATCTGAAGAACCTCTTGCAGCTAAGACAATATGTTTAGGACTTTTTGTTTTAAAGAGTGTTCTAAATTGAATCAGTTTAGGTTCTAATAAACGTTCTAAGCGTTCAATGATACTCGGTTGTTCGTATATTTCTTGTTGCATGTAGTACATGTCCTCACCTCAGGTAAATTGTAGCATGACTTGATAATGAAAACAGGTTTTTGTCAAATAATGGTAATTTTTACACATGAAAAAAAGTGCACACATGAGCGTGTGCACTTGATGCTATTCATTTTTCTTTTGTTCTAAATACCTAATATAGGTAGTTGAGATTAATAAGATGATAATGACATATCCTAAAGCTTCAAGATAGGTTCCAAGGAATGTAACCATAACTAAACCAAAGATCATGGTCATGTTAACAACGATATTGGTTATACTTTCAGTCTTAGGGTCTGTTTTTTTTAAAATGATTTCAATGAAAATCGTATTTAAGTGGAAGATTGCTCCAAGCATAACAAGAGATATAACCATATTACCTATGATGAGGTAATCACCTTTCATGATTGCTTCAATTCCAGTAAAGATTACGTCTTCATTATCTTTTTGATGCATGATAGGGAAAAAGAATAGCCCTACCAAGAGAAGTTGAGGAACTAACCTCATGAATTTAAAAATCATTTTATAACTTTGAATCATCAACAGAATCTAGATATGCACGAATAGGTTTGACAATATCTTTTACTGTACCTTTTTTGAATGGATTTCTTAGTTTAGCTTCATTCACTAAACCAAGGAAACTCTTTGATCCACCTAATTTACATAATTTAATATAAGATTCAAGTGCTTTTGCATGGTCTTCTTGACTCTTAATCCAGTATTGGAATGCACATACTTGAGCAAGCGTGTAATCAATATAATAGAAGGGAGATGCGAATATATGACTTTGTCTAAACCAGAAAGTTCCTTTTTCCATAAATGCATCATCACCATAATCCTTAAATGGGAGATACTTCTTTTCGATACGACGCCATGTAGCTTTTCTTTCTTCAGGTGTCATTTCAGGTTTTTCATAAACTTCATGTTGGAATTCATCAACAGCAACACCATAAGGTAAGAAGGATACAGCACCTGCTAAATGATTAAATTTATATTTTGCAGTATCATCTAAGAAGAAATTATGAATCCATGGCCATGCAAAGAATTCCATACTCATCGAATGGATTTCCGCAGCTTCCATCGTTGGCCAGCGATATTCAGGAATTAAATCTCTCGCTGAAAACACTTGGAAAGCATGTCCTGCTTCATGTGTTAATACATCAACATCATGTGAGGTTCCATTAAAGTTAGCAAAAATAAAGGGTGCATTATAATTTGGAATAAATGTACAATACCCTCCTCCTTGTTTACCTGCTTTCGCATCTAAATCAAGAAGTTCTTGATCTAACATAAAGTTGAAGAATTTAGATGTTTCAGCTGACATTTCATCATACATCTTCTTTGCTCTTTCAACTTGCCACACACGATCTCCCTTAGGTGTTGGATTACCTGAAAGAAACGATAATGCTAAATCGTATGATTTAGGATTCTCAATGCCTAAGCGTTTCGCTTTTCTTTCGGTTAACTCTGAAACTAAAGGAACAATATCTTCATAGATTTGATCTCTATATTCTTTAACATCTTTTGCATTATAGTCTGTACGACCAAAGCGATCGTAACCTAGTTGAACAAAGTTCTTATATCCTAATTCTTTAGCAATCTTAGTTCTTACTTTAACCATATCATCATAGATACGATCAAACTGTGCTTCATGATCTTCAAAGAATTTAGAAACAGCAAGCTGTGCTTGATGTCTTGTTTCACGGTCTAAATCTTGTAAAAATGGTGCCATTTGAGAAAGATTATAGATTTCTCCTTTAAATGGAATTTTAGCTGATGCTTGAAGCTTGCTGTATTCTGTAGAAAGCTTGTTTTCTAACTGTAAATCAGGAATAATTTCTGGTTTAAATGTTTTTCTTGCAAGTTCAGCTCTTAAAAAGATTAAATCACCAAATTCCTTTGATAAACCTTCACGATGTGGTGAATCTAATAACTTTTCGGTAAACATTTGTTCATATTGTTGTAAGATAGGACCATTTTCATCAAAAAATTCTTGTTCTTTTTCATAGAATTCATCATTGGTATCAATGCTATTACGAATTCCTACTAAAACACCTTCAGTACCTAAATCATCATTAATTTTAAAGATGTCATAAGCAGCTTTAATTTCTGTTTCAAGATCATGACCTGTATTAATTAAAGCAAGTTTTTCTTCTAATGCTTTCTTGACTTTATCTAAACAGGGGCGTTCATACTTAAATTCACTGAATTTCATATGTTAATACCTCTTTCTTTAGGCTTTATTATACTATGATTTGTCTTTTAAGACAACCTATGGAAAAAATGCAAACGTAAATATCTATATTATGTTAAAAAATGTCAATCCTGATGAAATTGTGTTAAATCAATGAAAATATAGCCAAAGACATAATGATCATCGAGAACAAAATCATACTTGATTGATAACGCTGTTTCTTCTGGATTTTCCATCGCACACTGAGCTAAAAATCCATTTGAAATCTTCACAGTACTGTCAGTTATTTCATAATCATCAGTGGTTATTCCGTTCCCTGATAATCCTACAAAAGAACCCCCAAACAATTCAAAATTTAGAAGTAGGTCATTACCACTAAATGACTGTATATTATTTGAAACAAGATAGGGTAATTCATTATCTGTAATCGAGATTTCTAACGTGAATGATCCAAAAGAACGTAAATCAATAGC
>CAYJBI010000008.1:0-22718 GCA_964368345.1 uncultured Mariniplasma sp.
TAATACGATAATATCGATTATTTCATTCATAAACAACAAAAAAAGGAAGAATTCTTCCTTATTTTTATGCGGTTCTCAATGATATAAACCTCGAATGATACATCGATAATATGGTGCTTGCTTCTTTATAAAACTGCGATTTTTGAAAAGCTTTGGCACTATCTAAAACCAGATATTCAAGTAATAACGGATGGTCAATTGAAATACGATTACCTAAAACTTCTCTTCTTAAATAAAACAACAATTGTTTAGGTTCGTCAAAATACTTGGTTTTGATGTGATTTAAAAGAATACCTTCAGATGGTAACATTTTTTTAGGAATCTTATTTTCAATCAAATATTTCATTTCATCAATCTCATTTTTATGTTCTAAAGATAACAGATAGATGATTAACCATCCGGATAAATCATTGCGTAATCTAGACATCTCAATAACCTTATCATATAGTCCATTTGAAAAACAGGAAATCGCATAAGGAAGATGTTCAAGTACATGATTTCGATCGAGAAGAATTTCCATATGTTGAATGATATGTGGTTGTTGATAATAAGATAAATGAACTAATTTATATAATTTCAACTCTCGTGCAAGATGATCGTATCCATGAATACTAACTTCATTCATATAAATTTGATAATATAGATCAATTTCTGTGAACTTATGCATTAAAAAGCTAAGTATAAGTCTCATACGTAAAGTTAATATACTATACATATTGATCTCTTCTCTCGAAAGAGGTAATTCAGAAACAACTCGATAAGCATCGAGATATCTTTCTGATTTAAGTAAATCACCACATAAACTTAGAAGAACCATCGTTAATTCAGTTTGTTTCAAATGAGGTATAAATTGTATCAATGTTTTCATATCAGATGATATATTTTCATACTTATCTAATAAGGCTGATTCTAATAACCGAATCATGCAGGCTTGATGATCTTCTCTTTCGATGTAGTATTCACTATAGCCACGCTCTGGCTTTTCTAAATTAATTGCTAAAAAGCATAATTCGTTAAAGTCTTTTTCATACTGATAATCATCAAATGTGAGTTGCTCTTTAATATCGAAGCGTTCAACTAATTGATCAACGAAATCAAGATTAGGTTCAATTTGATTATTCTCTAATTTCGATAAATATGAAATACTACAAATACCTGCAGCACCTTCTTCAAGCGTCATTCCCATTTGTTTACGCTTAATTTTTAGTGTTGATCCAATCGGTTTAATTTCATAGTGTTTCAATTCTTTTCGCTTTTTAATCTGGCGAAAAAGGTAATTCAAATTCATAAGATTCTCCTTCAATGATGTCGTTTTTTATGACTAATCTTAGGTTAACAGTTGGAAACAATCAAGAGTTCTACAAAGAAAAAAGACCTATCAGATCTTCTTTTAAATAAGTTTATCTTTACTTTCACATATATCGTAAAGTGGGCATTGATAGCATTTTGGATTTTTAGCTAAACAGTGATATCTTCCAAAAAATATCATTTGATGATGAAGTCTTAACCATTCACTTTTAGGAAATCGTTTCATCAATTTTTTTTCAATCTCAAGTACTGAATCCTTGGGTTTAGCAAGTCCTAATCTTATAGAGATTCTTTTAACGTGTGTGTCTACCGCAAATGCTGGAATATGAAATGCATTACTTAAAACAACATTGGCTGTCTTTCTACCGACACCTGGTAAACTTTCAAGTTGTAATCTATCACTAGGCACTTTTCCATCATAGTTTTCATCAAGCACACGTGCTAATGCTTTAATATTTTTCGCTTTATTTCGAAACAATCCAATCGAACGAATAAGATGTTCGATATCTTCAATGGGAGCATCTTTTAAATCTTTGGGGGTTGGATATTTTCTAAAAAGTTCAGGTGTTATACGATTGACACTTATATCTGTTGTCTGAGCAGATAAGACAACAGCAATTAAAAGTTCAAATGTGTTTTGATAATTAAGTTCTGCTTTTGCATGTGGAAACATCTCATTTAAAATCTTTGATATCATGTCTTCTTTATTCATTTAATATTTTTATAGATCTGATCAAGTGCTTCTTCTAAATCAGAATCAATTTCAATTGGTTTAAGCTTTTGTTGGTTCAACATACGTTCAACAAATTTCACACTTACACGATCTCCAGCGTCTTTTATACAAGCGATAATCGTATCAGCTGAAAACTGGTTTTCTTCAAACCAACGTCTTATATTTTCTAATTCATAAGGTAACAAACCACGCCCTAATCCTTGTTCAAATAATTTTATTGTTTCCACGATATCATTTTCAGCAGTTTCTTTAATACGTTCAATTTCATCTAAACGATATAATTCTTCGATATTTTCCATTGCTTGATCAAGATTAAATATTTCTCTTTCTTTTCCATCTTTATTTTCAAGTTTTACAGAGACAAAACCTTTATTAATGAGTGATTCTACTGCATTACCAATCACTTCATTTTCCAAATCAACTCGACGTGATATCGATGCAATTGTGAATGTTTTTCTTTTTTTGAATATGGAAAAAAGTGCAATAAGCACTGACATTTCTGCCATTGATAACTTTAATCTTCTGTATTCTTTAAGCAAAATACGTTCAATGGAAAGATCAAATTCTTCATAAAGCTTCTTGATGATCATAATTACCCTTCTTTAGTGCATCTTTAGCAGCATTTTGTTCTGCTTCTTTTTTTGTTTTTCCCATACCAACACCTAGTGTAATGATGTTGTCAAGTTTAACTGCTGCTTCAAACTCTTTATTATGTGATGGTCCAGTTTCTTTAAGAATATGATAACTAATCGAGCGCTTGTCACCTGCTTGAATATATTCCTGTAATGTTGATTTGTAATCTTTAATGTTCCAAACCATATTTAAATTAGGAACAATAATTTTTTCAAACAGCATGTGTACTTTTTTAAACCCTAAATCCAAATATACAGCTCCAAAAAATGCTTCAAAAGCGTCTGCAATCATCGCATCATTCGCTCCCTTAGCGAGTTCACCTCGGCCAAGTCTTAAGTAATCTTTAAGATGGATTGTTGATGCATACTTCACTAATGCTTCTTCACAAACAGCTTGTGCACGACGTTTTGTCATCGTTCCTTCATCAGCTAAATCTTCACGATAAAGATAATCACTCATTAATATACCAATCACTGAGTCACCTAAAAACTCTAGTTTTTCATTTTTTTCAGTCTGGTTCTCATTGGCATAAGATGCATGTGTCAATGCTTGAAGATAGAGCGATTCATCCTTATAGGGGAGATTAAGCATAGTTAATAATGCTTTCATTCTTTCATCTCTTCCTTTTTTTCTAGTGTTTCTTTAACACGTTCAATGACATTAGCTTCAACCATCTCTTTGGCTTGTCTAATGCCGTTAAAGAAACCATATTCTTTAGAAGCTCCTTGTGCTTTAATCACAACATTTTGGAAACCCATCAATAATGCACCACCTATTTCTGATGCATCTAACGATTTTTTATAACGTTTGAGAGCACCTCTCATAAAAAGTGCACCAATGGTTGCTAAAAATGATGATTTGATTTCTCTTTTTAGCAAAGCCCCCATACCTTTAGCTGTACCTTCCATTGTTTTCATAACAATATTTGCGGTAAAACCATCAGATAATAAAACATCAGCATCTGTCGTTAATATTTCTTTAGGTTCTATGTTTCCATAGAAGTTAATATCAGGGTTTGCTTTTAATAGAGCAAATGTTTCTTTATCAAAATCACGTCCTTTACCGTCTTCAGTTCCAATATTTATTAAAGCAACTTTCGGATGTTCATGATTCATGACTTTTTCTGCCATAATCGATGCATAAATAGCAAAATCTAATAAATGTTCAGGTTTAAAGTCAACGTTTGCACCACTATCTAATAAAATACGTCCTTTACCATCGATGGATGGAATAATGGGAGCAATCGCAACCCTTTTCATTTGTGGCATTTTACGAATGATAAAATGTCCACCAACAACAAGTGCTTGTGTAGGGCCAGCAGAAACAACTGCATCTGCTTTTCCATCTTTGACATATTGCATGGCCATGAACATTGAATGTTCTTTATTTGTACGGTATTGGTGAATAGGATCTTTTTCCCCCATAGGTAAATAATGAGGCGTATGAACGACATGGAGACGCTCATGTTGTTTAAGAAAAGGTGCCATCTTAGTTTCATCACCAAAAATGGTAATTTCGATATTGTTAAATTTGTCTAATGCCATCAAGGTTCCCTTGACAATTGGTTCTGGTGCATAGTCGCCACCCATACCATCAATTGCTAAACGAATCATATATTATCCCTACTTTCGTATATATCATTATATCACACGTATGGTGTTGGTGTAATCGCCTTCAGTAAATATTTATAGTATGGATTTGTATAAAAATCTGACTTATTTAAAAGTTCATACACATTTTTTTGTGCTTCTTGCAAAATCGCGTAATCTTCCACCATATTTAAATATTTGAATTTTAAGTGCCCGCTTTGCTCGATACCTAAAAAATCTCCAGGTCCTCTCATCTTTAAATCGTATTCAGAAAGTTTAAATCCATCCTCCTCACGAGATAGCACTTGAAGTCTTTCAATATCATCTTTTTCCGAAACAAGATAACAAAAACTTGCAAGATTTCCTCTACCAACACGACCTCTTAATTGGTGCAATTGAGATAACCCGAATCTCTCAGCGTGTAAAATGGCAATCAAAGTCAACGTAGGAATATCAATTCCTACTTCAACCATGGTTGTAGATAATAAAATAGACCCCGGTTGCATAATGAACCCTCTCATGGCTTCTTCTTGTTCAATATGAGACTTCTTTCCATGAAGAGTGAAGATAGGAACACTAAATTCTTTTTTCAATTCTTCATAAACTGTTTCAATATTGTCATTGATTAACTCTGAATCAATTGCAGGAACAACGATCATACAATGCTCTTTTCTGAGTAAAGCAGAATGCATCTTATCATAAACTTCTTGAATATATTCTCTTGTCATATATTTTGTTTCAACAGCAATTCTTTGTTTTGGTTTTTCTTTAATCAAAGATACATGAGATTCTCCAAAAGCAATCAAAGCTAATGTTCTTGGTATCGGAGTTGCAGTTAAATAAAGAATATCTTTAGTATGTGCTTTCAAAATTAGTTCTTCTCTTGTATTCACACCGAATTTATGTTGCTCATCAATGATGACTAATCCTAAATGATGAAAAATAACATCTTTTTCTATGAGAGCATTTGTACCAATGACCATATCATATTCATGATTTTTTATCATTTCTTTCATATGTTCTTTTTGTTTTGTTTTACTGGTTAATAAAGCGATTTTCACATCAGGAAGAAAACTTTTAAATAACTGATAATGCTGGTTTGCTAAAAGTTCTGTAGGAGCCATTAAAGAAACTTGTTCATTAGCTGTTATTATTGCATAACTAGCAAGTAAGCAGACAATTGTTTTACCAGAACCAACGTCTCCTTGAATTAAACGATAACTTGAATAATCTTTTTTAAAATCTCTAAAAATATCATTCACGGCATCTTTTTGATCTCTTGTTAATTCAAAGGGTAGTTTTTCTATAAGATGTTTAACCGCATGTAAATCATAGTTTTTTGGTAATCTTCGATGCTTTTTTTCTTGACTTGATATTAATTTCAATAGAAGAAAAAAAGCTTCCTCATACTTCATTCTTCTTTTCGCTTGTTGAAGTTGTATCATATCTTTTGGAATATGGAATGCAAATAATGCTTCCATTCGTCCTAAGAGATGATACCGTTTAATAAATTCTTCTGGAATATTTTCATAGACTGTTACTTGTTTATTCTCGTAGATAGTTTGAACGAGATTCATGATTGTTTTATTGTGAAGATCTGAAAGCTGATAAATAGGTTTAATTTCTATTTTATTGGTTTCTTTTACAATCGATGAAGCGTTAATTTGATTGCGATAAAGATGATAAACACCTTTGATCTGAACTTTATCATTAATCATAAGTTGTTTAGTTAAATAACCTTTGCCAAAAGCAATAATATCAACAATTTTATGAAGAACCTCTGCTTTAAATACCACTCTTTCAACTTTATTTCCACGAATACTTTTAACTTCAGTGACCACTTTTCCCATGACAGTTAAAACATCTTTATCCTTCGCATCTGCAAGGTTCGTTATTGAAAAATCCTCATACCCTTTAGGGATATAAGAAAGAAGGTCATAGGTAGACCATATGCCATTATTTCTTAATATATGAAGTGTTTTTGGACCTATCCCTTTGACTTGATCAAGTTTAACTTCCATGATTTCACCTAGTTTTATTATACATAAATCATTGATGATGTCTTATTTTCTATTTATGATCACTCATTCTAAAGATTCTCATCGCATTACTGACAGCTAATATAGACACTCCAACATCAGCAAATATTGCTAACCACATATTTGCATAACCAAAGGCACCTAAAATGAGGACTAAACCTTTAATACCTAATGCCATCATAACATTTTGATAAACAATTCTCATCGTTTTTTTAGCAAGATGATAAGCAATAAGAACTCGATGTGGATCATCATTCATGATGACAACATCCGATGCTTCAATTGCAACATCACTTCCTATACCACCCATAGCAATTCCTAAATCAGCTTCTGTTAGAACAGGGGCATCGTTAATACCATCACCGATAAATGCAACTTTTTGATGTGTTTTTAGATTTTTAACAATTCTGACCTTGTCTTCAGGAAGACAGTTTGCATAGTAATTTTCAATTCCTACTTGGAAACTTGCGTCTTTCGCTTCAGAATCATAATCTCCTGTAACCATGGTGACCCCACGATGTTGTTTTAACAATCCCTGTATTGTACGTTTTGAACGTTTTTTAAGTTGATCCTTAATAACAAGATATCCCATAAACTCTTCATTTGCAGCAACATAAACAATCGTTCCCATTTGATGTGTTTTTAAATACTTGATATGATACTCATCCATTAATCTGTCGTTACCAACCAGTAGATGAATTCCCTTATAATTAGCTTTTACTCCTTTACCAGCGATTTCTCTAATAGATAATACGAGTTTATCGTTTGGTTTTTTCTGATAAGCATCTAATATTGAAGATGCAATGGGATGGTTGGAATGATATTCAGCATGTGCTGCATATTCTAAAATTAACTCTGGTTCCCCTGAAACTATTTGATCAAGCTTAAATTTCCCTTCACTTAAGGTTCCTGTTTTATCAAAAACAAAATGCTCAATGGAAGACATCATCTCAAGATCACTTCCACTTTTAAAAAGAATACCTTTTTTAGATGCTGAACCAATACCTGCAAAAAAAGAAAGAGGAATAGATAAAACTAATGCACAAGGACAGCTTATCACTAAGAATATAAGTGCTCTTTCTATATACGTAATCAAAAGAGAATGATACAAAACGCCATCAATGAGTGTTATAAATAATGGGACAAGAAATGCTAATAAAAACGCTAACCCCACGACAATTGGAGTGTAGTATTTCGCAAACTTAGTCATAAACTTTTCAGTATTAGCTTTTTTCATAGCATTGTTTTCAACGAAATCCATAATTTTTTTGACTGTTGAGTCTATATATTCTTTCGTAACTTGAATGGTAATTAAACCCGAAAGATTAATAGATCCTGAAAGAACTTCTTTTCCTTCATAAGCGTCTCTTGGCATCGATTCGCCTGTGACTGAACTCGTATCTAACCATGAACTACCTTCTGTAATGATACCATCAACAGGAACTTTTTCTCCAGGTCTAACTACAATCAAATCACCCACTCTTAGTTCTTCAGGAATAATATCTTTGATTCCTTCTTCTTCAATCATATGTGCAATAGTAGGTTTGATACTGATCAGTGATTTAATACTTTTTCGTGATCTTGAAACTGATAAATCTTGAAGATACTCTCCGACTCTATAAAAGACCATCACTGCAATAGCTTCAATATACTCACCAATGATAAATGCTCCAATGGTCGCAATCGTCATCAATAAATGTTCATCAAATATTTTCCCTATTTTAATGTTATTGAATGCTTTAATCAAAACTGTATGACCAAAGATTAAATAACTAAGAGCGTAAAAAATAATAGCTATGATGTCAAATACTGGTGTGCTTATAATCTCTTTAAATAAAACACCCAGTAGAGCTAAAAGAATCCCTATGCCATAGATTATCCATTCTCTTTTTGTTAATTTAACATCATCAATCTCTACTTTTTCATCCATTTCATATAGCTTAACGTTTGATTCAACTGAACTAACCTGTTTTTGAATGTTTTCAATACGAATTTGACTTGCTTCACCTTCGATAGCGATATATTCACGTGCAAAATCAAGATGGACTTCTTTTATCCCATCCATTTTCTTAACTTCATTTTCTATTTTCATTGCGCAATTCGCACAATCTATTTTTTTAATTTGGTATGTTTTTTTCATTTAATTATCCTCCATGACATGATCAAGAGCTTGTGTAAAAAGCTTTTTAACATGATCATCAGCTAAACTATAAAAAACGGTTTTACCTTCTTTTCTTGATTTTACAAGATGGTTTAATCGAAGTGTCTTTAATTGGTGAGAGATTGCACTTTGTGTCATTTGCAATACAATCGATATATCACAAACACATAGCTCTTCTTTTTCTAAAGCAAAAAGTATTTTTATACGTGTTGCATCAGAAATAACTTTAAATAGATTTGCTAATTGTTCTAGTTTTTTTTCATCAAGTAGATGTTTTTGAACTTCTTTAACCTTTTCAGGATGAATGATAATTGCTTCACAGTGATCCATATAACTTCAGCTCCTTATATGAACATATGCTCATACGTTCATATATATAATACGTCTTATTTTAAAAAAAGTAAAGAAAAAAAAGACTTATCTAATGATAAGCCTTATCCATTAAGTATAAATCAGCTAAGACAATGGCTAAAGCATTTTCTAAAACAATGCCAGCACGTCTTGCTATTGCACTATCATGTCTACCAAATACCTCGAGTAAACCCATGTCATTCTTCTCAAAATCAAATGTTTCTTGCAATTTACCAATTGATGATGCGGGTTTCATCATCACTCGTACGATAATATCATTCCCATTACTAATACCACCCGTGATACCACCACTGTGATTGGTTAAGGTTTCACCTTTCTGATTTGTAAACACATCATTAAATGAACTACCCTTTAAAGTAATCCCTTTAAATCCTGTCCCTATTTCTACACCTTTAACTGCAGGTATAGAAAACATCATTTTTCCTATTTCTGCGTCTAATTTACCAAAGAATGGTTCACCTAAACCGATTGTCATCTGTGTAGCTTTAACCTCAATAATACCTCCAACAGAATCCTTTTCATCGTTTATCTTTTTAATATACTGATCAATCAATGTTAGATCTGTGAGTTCACCGAGTTGTATTAACTCATGTGATAATTTAAAGGGAATCATCATTTTTGCAAACGATCCAGCAATAACAATAGCTGCAGTTAATCTTCCTGAAAAATGACCGCCTCCACGATAATCTTGGAATCCATTATACTTCACATTAGCTACAAAATCAGCATGTCCTGGTCTAGGCATTTTTCTTAAATTGTCATAATCTTCTGAGCGTGTATTTGAATTTTTAATCATGACATGAATCGGACTTCCTGTTGATCTACCGTTGAATACACCACTCAATATGATAGGTTCATCTAATTCTTTTCTTGGTGTTGTCCCTAAAGCGTTCGGTTTTCTTTTTGCTAAATCTTCGAAAATAAGATCTTCATTAATGATAATACCTGCTTTCATGCCATCAATAATGACACCTATCGCTTCACCATGCGATTCACCATAAAGTGTTACTTTAAATAATTGTCCATATGTATTCATTTATAAATCACATCCTTCAACTCATTGATAAGTGCGCCTGATAATTCAATCTTTCGATCAAACCAAATCTCTTCACTTTTTAAAGCTTGAATCATAAGCATATATAAGCCATTATACTTTTCTTTAGCATAAGACATAAGTTCAGTTTCTTCAGGCTGATAGATGAGATCAATAACCATGTGATTTTTAACATCAGCATTCTTTAAGACTGATTCTTTCATGTGTGTAAATGACCCAATAGGGGTCGCATTCACATAAATATCAACATCACTTGCTTGAATCATTCGATACGTTATAACACGTTTAAAAATAGGATCAATGTCGTTTAGTTGTCTTGAAACAACGGTAACGTTAGCATTCAAATCATTTAAAACCATATAACATGCTTTAGCTGCACCACCTGTACCTAAAAGATAAACATTTTTTCCTTTAACATCAATCTGATGTTTTGTTATTAAACCAAGAAATCCATCGTAATCCGTGTTATCTCCAATCACTTTCCCATTTCTAAAATAAACAGTATTAACCGCTTTAATCCGGGCTGCCTTTGGAGTTAATTCATCAATAAACTTCATAATCTTTTGCTTATAAGGAATGGTGACATTAAAGCCATGATATATACCATTTCTTAATTTTTTAATCCATTTAGAAAGTTCTTCTTCTTCACAATCAATTAATTCATATGTCATATCAATTCCAAGTCTTTTAGCCATAAATTGATGAATAAGTGGTGATTTACTATAACTAATATGCTTACCAAGCAATCCATAATGGTCACTCATGTTTTTGATAGTCCTTTGATAATTCAAAAAGATGAACTAAAAAACGTTGATAAAGTGGCCATAATTGTTCATTATCGAAAAGAATTTTTCTTTTTTCTAATATTGTTTTTTCTCTTTTTTGATCAAAAATAGGAAGTCCTTCTATTTGTTTTTGTTTTCCGATTTGATACGAGACAGTCATTCTTTTTTTAAATAATTCCATTATTTGGTCATCTATTTGATCAATTTCAAATCTAAGTTCATCTAACTTCATAAGATTTTACCTCCTAAAGATTGAAAGACTTCAAAAAAAGTTGGAAAAGATTTAGAGATAGCTTCTTTATCTGTAATAGTAATGGGACCATTAGCTCGAATACTTGCAATCGTAAGAGCCATCACTATGCGATGATCTTGACATCCGTCTAATGTCACATGCCCCTTAAAATGAGTGCTACCTTCAATCCAAGCTTCATCTTCTTGAATCTCCATATGAATTCCAAGTTTTGTAAGTGCATCATACATAGCAATAAGTCTGTCTGATTCTTTTATCTTTAGACGTTTTACACCTAAAAATCGTGTTTTTCCTAAAGATAGTGACGCTAAGACCATCAAAATAGGACCTAAGTCTGGAATATGAGTCAAATCAATTGTTGTTGCTTTTGTTACTGATGGATAAGCTATATAGCATTGTTCATTCTCATTATAGGAAAGATTTCCGCCCATTTGTTTGATAATATCACAAATTTTTTGATCACCTTGCTTAGAATGAGGATTGAGTGATGCCATCTTAATTGATTCTCCAATAATACCAGCAACCATAAAAAACGCTGCTTGAGAGAAATCCCCTTCTACACTTGTTTGAATAGGGTGATATTTTTGATTTCCTGGAATATAATATCCATTTGATTCTTCTTTGACGATGATACCAAACTCTTTAATGACATCACATGTCAAACCAACATAATCTTTAGATAAAAGTGGTGTTTGATAAGTAATATAAGAATCTTTATGGGCAAGTGGTAATGCAAAGAGCAATCCAGAAATAAATTGTGAACTCACATCACCTCTTAATTCGTAATTTCCTCCTAAAAGTGGCCCTTTAACTTTCAAAGGTAACTCTTTATCCCCTATTGATTCAAACATATGTCTATGACTAAACAAATCTTTATAAACATTAAGTGGTCTTTCAGGTAATTTGCCACGACCTAAGAATAGAACTTCTTGATCTTGCATCATCGCAATCGGAATTAAAAACCTTAAAGTAGAACCTGATTCATTAGCTTGAATATTTGTACCATCATAGACTAAACTGTGCCCATAGATATCATCATGTTCAAATCTTACACCAAAATGAAAAAGTGCATCTTTCGTTGCTTTCAAGTCATCTGAATCAAGAACATTATGAATCGTACTTTTTCCCAATGCTAAGCCAGCAGCAATAACATAGCGATGCGATAATGATTTTGATGAAATAACGTTAAGAAAACCTGTCAATTTCCTAGGTTCTATCACAACATTCATTGGATATCCTCAATCTTTAATTTCACGATTTTAGCATCTCCTGGTTTTGATACGATAACGAAATGAAGGCCGTCTGAAAGAAGTTTTTTATCATGCAAAATGTAATCTTTATAATCCTCCATCATTAAAAGAGGTTCTTTAACGAGTCCTTTTGATAAAAATAATTGTTTGATTTCATCATATAACTCTCTTTTCGTCTCACCTAAAGATATCCCTATTTCAAGTGCAATTAGCATACCATAACTAATAGCTTCACCATGTAAATAGGTCTCATACTGATGTTTTTTTTCTATGGCATGACCAAAGGTATGCCCAAAATTTAATAACATACGTTCTTTTTTATCGTAAGGATCAATAATGACGAGTTCTCTCTTAACAAAAATGGATAAAGCAATCTCGTTTTCACTCACTTCGTCATGTTCAAGTAAATACGTATATAACTTTTTATCTCCAATCAAACCTGCCTTAATCATTTCTGCAAGTCCATTCACATATTCTCTTTTGGGAAGTGTTTTTAAAAAGTGTGGATCTATAAGAACTCCTTTAGGCGTATAAAAAGATCCTACAAGATTTTTCCCTTGCTTTAAGTCAATCCCTACTTTTCCACCAATCGAAGAATCAACCATAGCCAATAAAGTGGTAGGTACTTGAAAATATGGAATGCCACGATAAAGTGTAGAGGCTACAAAACCTGTTAAATCACCAACAACACCCCCACCAAGTGCGATGAGTAAATCACTTCTTCGAATACCTTTTTCAATTAATGTTTCAATCACTAACTGATAAGTCTTAAACGATTTACTTTTCTCGCCCGGTTCTAAAATGACATACTGAATAAAGAACTCAGACATAAAAGCATTAAACTCATCATGATAAAGATCATATACATGTTTGTCTGTAACAACAAAAAGATATTTTCCAGAATACACTTTCGAAATCAGTTTGGGTAGTTGACTTAATCCCTGTGATTCAATCGTAATATCGTAATCCGCCATTTTAATGAATGTCAAATGTCTTCCTCTTTTCTTTTGCTTGACGTAAGTATTCTTTAAGATTTTTTTGATCATTTGAAGAGATCATATCCTTTATTTTTTGAAGTTCAAAATCAAAGGAATTAATCATATCAAGAAGCGCTTCTTTATTTTCTAAAAAGAGTTCACTCCACATCGTTTCATTGATTTTAGCGATACGTGTTAAATCTCTAAATGAATCTCCGGTTGCTTCTTTGGTATCTTGTTCATGATCTGCATGCATGAATGCCACTGCAAGAATATGTGTCAGCTGACTCGTAAAAGCTACGAGTCTATCATGTGTATTTGCGTTTGTTACTGTTATTTTACCAAATTTTAAGTCTTCTGCGATAAGACGAAGTATTGTTTCATCACTTTCTTTACTTCTATTACCTTTAATGATCATTAAATTGGCATGTGTAAACAAATGACTACTTCTTGAATTAAATCCCGAAGTCTCTCTTCCAGCCATTGGATGCATGGATGTATAAGAAATACCTTCAGGAAGAAGTTTTTCTATTTCTTCCATCATCCAAACCTTGGTACCACTAACATCCGTTAGAAGTTGACCTTCTTTAAATAAGTCTCGGTATTTATGTATAAATGAGACATTATCTTTTGGATATAAAGCTAAAATAATGACATCTGCTTTTTTCATACCATCAAGTGATGATAAAGAATCAATGATTTCAAGTCTTTTTGCTTCTTGAAATACCTCATTATTAAGATCAAACCCACTGACGTGATGACCTTTAAGTTTAAGCGCCTCAGCATATGATCCACCCATTAAACCGAGACCAACGATAAAAATCTTCATCTCATTTTTTTCCCTAAAACAGAAGAAACCTTTTCAAGTTGATCCATCATATGATCAAACTTTTTCAACTTTAAGCTCTGTGCTCCATCGGACATTGCATGTTCTGGATCATGGTGAACTTCAACGATTAATCCATGTGCACCAACAGCTAAAGATGCTAAAGATAAGTTTTCTATCATATTCCAACGACCTGCAGCATGTGATGGATCAATAATAACAGGTAAATGTGAAAGTTCTTTGATAGCTAAAACAGCACTAATATCGAGTGTGTTTCTTGTATATTTTTCGTATGTTCGGATACCTCTTTCACATAAAATAACTTGTTCATTACCACCTGCCATAATATACTCAGCAGACATTAACCATTCTTCAATCGTTGCAGATAAACCTCTTTTTAATAAAATAGGTTTTTTTGCTTTTCCAAGTGCTTTTAACAAATGAAAGTTTTGCATATTTCTCGCACCAACTTGAATAATATCAACATATTCTTCAAATAAAGGAATTAAATCTGCAGATGGTATTTCAGTAACAATCTTTAAACCTGTTTCATCACCAATTTTTCTAAGTAGTTTTAACCCTTCAACCTCAAGGCCTTGAAATGCATATGGTGATGTTCTAGGTTTATATGCACCACCTCTTAGAAGGTGAGCACCAGATTTTTTAACTGCTTTTGCAATGGTTCTAAGTTGTTCTTCTGATTCAACAGAACATGGACCAGCCATCACAACAAATTGATCCCCACCAATGGATACACTATCTGATATCTTAATAATGGTATCTGATTTTTTAAAACTACGACTTGCTTTTTTAAAGGGTGTGGATACGCGCGTAACTTCTTTTACACCTTCAAAAGCATATAGATCACTTGGATCAATCGAAGATGTATCACCGATAATACCAAATACACGAATTTCATCAGATGATGCATCGATAATCTCTAGTTTTTTCGCTTGTAAAAACTCTATTAATTTCTCGTATTCTTTTTTTGTTGAACCTTTTTTCATTTGAACAATCATTGTTTTTTCTCCTTAGCTTATAAAAAATAAAAATCCCTGAGGAACCCCAAGGATGAACGTTTGTCATGGATTGGCTGTTCCTTCGTTTACACTCGAAAAAGGAATGCCTAAAGCAGTCCTTTAGCTTGTATAATAATAGTAATATCCAGCCTTATTGATCATTAACATCGAAATCACCTTTCTTTGTTTGCATATAGAGTATCACATTTATTGATAAAAAAACAAGTAGAGACTTTATTTTTCACTTTTTTTGTTTTTGGTATTGTGTTTTACACAGGACCGTAGTAATATGGTAGTGTGTAAAGCACAGTAAGGAGGGGCATATGAACACTCAATTCAAAAAAGGTATTCTAGAAATGTGCATTCTCGCAATTATATCTAAAAGAGATATGTATGGATTCGAAGTCATCGATTCTTTATCGAAAGAAATCGATGTCAACGAGAATACCGTATACCCTATTTTAAGAAGGCTGACAGGGCAAGGTCTATTTGAAACCTATATTGAACAAACAAAGGTTGGAGCTCCCCGTAAGTATTATCGTATGACAAATCTCGGTAAAGAAAAATTAAGTGATTATGAAACCGAGTGGCGCTCTTTTTTAGAAGGCGTATTCAAGCTTTTAGGAGGGAATGAACGTGAAAGCTAAGTATTTAAATGAATTAAAAGCTGCACTTGAAGATTATCAAGCTAGCAATAAAGATCTACAAGAAATTATCACTGATTATGATCAACTCTATGAGGATGCACTTGCATCAGGTAAAACAGATGAAGAAGTATGGCAAATGCTAGGTACTCCACAAGAAGCTATTTCTGAACTCATGGATACACTACAACGTAAAAAAGAAAAAAATATTAAAACTAAGATCATTGCAGTGATGCCTTTTTTAAGTATTATTATCTTCTTTTTTCTAGGATTTTACCAAAACCTTTGGCATCCAGGATGGTTAGTTTTCTTATCCATTCCAATGTCTGCGATTCTTCTACAAACACGTTTGAAAGATGGTATCGTTGCTTTAATGCCATTCCTTAGTGTCATTATCTTCCTTATTCTTGGAATGGGATTTGGATTATGGAACCCTGGATGGCTCATCTTCTTATCCATACCGATTGTTGCAATTCTTTTAAATACACATATAAAAGATTTACCAGTTGCTATTTCTCCTTTTATAGCAGTCATTGCATTCTTAATTCTTGGGTTTACAAAAGATCTTTGGAATCCAGGATGGCTTGTCTTTCTAATCATTCCTATGCTTGGCATACTTAGAGAAAAAAACAAGGCTAAAATGATAACCTACGAATTATCTTTCGTCATAGCTATCCTATTTTATTTATACATGGGGTATGTAGAAGATACATGGGCATTTGGTGCTATTGGATTCTTCTTACCGGTTGCTATGTCAATGATTTTAGGAGATTTCCAGTTCATAAACGGAAATCTAAATGTAAAAGATCGTAAAAAAACTTATACCATGCTTCTATTAGTCATCAGTGCCACAGGCATATTCTTATTACTAGGATTTACCCTTAATGCTTGGGGATGGGCTTGGCAAGTCTTTATTTTGATTCCAATATGTGCGATTCTTTTATTTGATAAGTTTAGATTAACTGCTCTTATGCCATTTTTAGCAGTCATCATTTTCTTTTCAGTTGGATATTTCTTTGATATGTTCCACATTTCATGGATTGCGTTTCTTTTAATACCCATCACAGCGATTATAGAAAATGCATAAAGCGTTCAATCGAACGCTTTATTTTTTCTTTAATTTCGCAATAAAAAATCCTTCATAATAACGACTTGGTGGAATGAGTATTGTTCCTTTGATTTTTGTTGGAAGTGTAGAAATATTATTAAACATTTTATCTTCTATAGGCACCAATTCAATTTTCCCAGTTTTAAGAATCCATGAGATAATCATTTCATTTTCTTCTTGAAGTATTGAACATGTTGAATAAACCATCTCTTGCCCAGTTTTTAATAGTGAGATTGCTTTTTGAAGCAATTCTCTTTGTAATGCGACAGATTTATCTACAAGCTTTTTTGAGAAATGTCGATATGTTTTTTCATCATTAAGTTCGATAGTTCCACTTCCACTGCATGGAGCATCTAATAAAATATAATCAAATCTAAAGAACTCGTCTAGTTTTCGTGCATCTTTAATAATGACATTAACATTTTTGGTTCCTTGACGTATAAGATTAAACTTTAACTTTTCTGCACGAATTGGACTAGCTTCACAGGCCATAATGGAAGATTTATTCTGTGTTAAAGCTGCCAACTCAGTTGTTTTTCCACCCGGAGCAGCTGCCATATCAAGAATATCCTTATGCTCTTTTGGATTTAAAACTAAAGGTGGAATCATGGAAGATAAACTTTGTAGATAAATGTGACCTTTTTTATATAAATCAAGAGATTCAATTTCGACTTCTAAGGCATCTACAATAAATGCATCTTTATACCACTCTATTTGTTGATAACTGATCTGATGAAATTCAAGTTGTAAAATAACGTCTTCAACCGATGATTTAAGTGTGTTCACACGCAATGAAACGACACGTTTTTCTTCCATTGCCTTTGTTATCGTTTGATACTGCTCCATCTGATAGGTTTCTCTTAATCTTTGAAATAAATAATCAATCCCCTCATGCTCTTTCATCATCTCACCTCGCTTATGTGATTATCAGAATCAATCATCCGATTATTTTTTGGAGCTATGGCTTCAATTAGTGCATCTAAATAATGGGTTATCTCATCCATAGGAATACCTGAATATCCAATGATTAAACATGGATACATAAATAGTTTTTTATAAACCAATACTGAAATCTTTATCGATGCTTTTTCTATCTTTTTTTTTAACTCTTCTTCATTCTCTTCTCCAATAATTTCAATCATAAAATGTAATCCAGCTTCGTCACCATGAAATTTCATCCACGTATATGTTTGTAAGTAGTTTCTAATGAGTTCAAGTTTCTGTCTATAGTAGTTTCTCATACGATTCACATGTCTTTCAAAATAACCACCATTCATAAATTTATACATAACATATTGATCAAATGTTGGAACCGTACATCCATGATATGTTGACATCGTATGATATCTATTTAGCAAATGCTTTGGTAAAACCATATAACTCATACGAAAAGATGGTGCGAGGCTTTTCGAAAAAGTATTCATGTAAATCACACGATCATTTTGATCTAGTCCACGTAATGCAAAAATAGGTTTTCCTTGATAACGAAATTCACTATCATAATCATCTTCAATAATATATGTATGATTCTCCATCGCCCAGTTTAAAAGTTCAATTCTTCTTGAGATTGGCATAACAATTCCTGTAGGGTATTGATGTGAGGGTGTTACATGAATGACACTGATTGGTTTATTCTTTAATTCTAAAACAGATAGCCCCATCTGATCAATAGGTACATATGTTAGATGGACATCATTTGCTATAAATAATTGCTCAATGCGTGAAAAGCCTGGTTTTTCAACACTATAGATTTTATTTCTACCTAAGATTTCTACAATCATATTGATCAAAGAAGTGCTTCCTGAACCAATAATAACTTGTTCTCTTGAAACATTAATTCCTCGGTATAAAGCAAGATAATTAACAATTTCATTTCTTAAAACATCAAGACCTTTGGCAGGTATATAATTAAGCATTTCATGGTGATTTTCAGAAATAGCTTCTCTTGAAAGTTTTGCCCATGTAGCATTTGGAAATAGTTTGGTATCAACGACATTAGTTTCAAATGAAAAAAGATACGTTTTCTCATGATTCTTTTCTAATTTTTCTTCATCGATGATAGACTTACCAAGAACTAGTTCATTTGTTTTAGCAACAAAAAAACCTTTTTTCTCTATGGCATAAACATATCCTTCAGCAATCAGTTGTTGATAAGCAGCATCTACTGTTAAAGGGCTCACCTTCATGCTTTCAGCAAGTTTTCTTTTCGATGGCAATTTATGATGTTCATGATATTTTCCATCAAGAATCATTTGTTTGAATTGGTTATAGATCATGACATACCGAGCTATTTTCATTGTATCCTCATCTGGTATAGTTATTTTTCTATAATCTGAATATTTTCATATACCAGTTTATAGTATACAATGAAACTATCAAAGAGACAAGAGGTAGAAAAATGACTAATAATGAAAGATATCAATTGAATAAAGAACTTGCACAAATGCTTAAAGGTGGTGTCATCATGGATGTATCAACACCTGAACAAGCAAAAATTGCTGAAGAAGCTGGAGCAGTAGCTGTCATGGCCTTAGAACGTATTCCAGCAGATATTAGAGCAGCTGGTGGTGTTTCTCGTATGAGTGATCCCCAAATGATTAAAAACATTCAAAAGGCTGTTTCAATCCCCGTCATGGCGAAAGTAAGAATCGGACATTTTGTAGAAGCTCAAATACTAGAAGCCATAGACATTGATTACATCGATGAAAGTGAAGTGTTATCACCTGCTGATGACTTATATCATATCGATAAAACTCAATTTTCTGTGCCCTTTGTTTGTGGTGCGAAGAATTTAGGAGAAGCATTAAGACGTATTTCTGAAGGCGCATCAATGATTCGAACAAAAGGTGAACCTGGGACAGGTGATGTTATTCAAGCAGTGAGACACATGCGTGAAATTCAAAAAGAGATTAGAGAGATCGAATCCCTTAGAAAAGATGAACTCTTTGTCATTCAAAAAGAGTTAGGTGTTTCTCTTGATTTAATTCTTTATGTCCATGAAAATGGTAAATTACCTGTCGTTAATTTTGCTGCTGGAGGTATTGCAACACCTGCAGATGCTGCTTTGATGATGCAATTAGGCGCTGAAGGTGTCTTTGTTGGTTCTGGTATATTTAAATCAGGAGATCCTAAAAAACGTGCTGAAGCCATTGTAAAAGCAGTAACAAACTATAACGACCCTAAGATTTTAGCAAGCATTTCAGAAGCTATTGGAGAAGCTATGGTAGGGATTAATGAACAAGAAATAAAACTTTTAATGGCTGAAAGAGGCAAATAATCATGGTGATTGGCATCCTCGCAGTTCAAGGAGCATTTATTGAACATGAAAAAATATTAGAAAAACTCGGTATACCTTCATTTCAAATTAGACAAAAAAAGGATTTACTTAAACCGATGGATGGTCTTATCCTTCCTGGTGGTGAATCAACCGCTATGGGAAAATTATTAATTGACTTAGATATAATGAACCCTTTAAGAGAAAAAATAACACAAGGATTACCCGTGATGGGAACTTGTGCGGGCATGATTCTTCTTGCAAAATCCATTAAAAATGACACTAAAACTCATTTAGGAGTTATGGATATTGAAGTAACAAGAAATGCTTATGGTAGACAGTTATCAAGTTTTATAACCGAAAACTCATTTGATCAACAACAAATAAATATGACATTCATTAGAGCACCTTATATCTCAGATAAATCATCAAATGTTAGCATTTTATCAACAGTTGATGGAAAATGGGTCGCAGCTAAACAGAATCAGATGTTAGCAACTGCATTTCATCCAGAATTAACATCTGATACTTATGTTCATGAGTACTTCTTGAAGATGGTTTCGTCTTCAAGTTAGTATAAGGATTGCCCAACAACCCCCCCCATTGGACAATCCTTAATATAAAAGGGCAAGCTTTCTTGCCCTTTTCCTTTATCTTTAAGCTTTCTTTTCAAGTAGTTTTTTAATATCAACCAATAATTCTTCAACAGTTGGTTGTTTAGGTTTTTTCGCTTCTTCTAAAGCTTTAATTCTTTCTCTTTCTTTTTGTGCTTCGATTTCTTCTGCATGAATTTTAGCTTTTGCTTTTTCTGCAAGTGCATTCATTCTTGAGAATATTCTAATAATTAAGAAAATAACAAGAGCAATAATTAAGAAATCAATGACATTTTGAATAAACAATCCCCAATAAATAGCATTTTCAGTGACTCCAGTTAATTCATTAGCTGGAGTAAGGACTGTTTTGATATCCTCAAAACTCTTTTTGCCTGCAATTAAACTAATGACTGGCATTAGAATATGATTCACTAAACTTGAAACGATTTTACCAAACGCTCCACCGATAATAACAGCTACAGCTAAATCAAGAACATTGCCTTTTGTAATGAACTTTTTAAAATCTGAAAAAAAGTTTTTCATATGATAATCCTCCTTATTGATTTTATTATATCACCAATTTCTTTCAAATGTCTTTAACAATCAATAGTCATAAAAAAACACCCAAACGGGTGTCAAATTAAAGTTTAATATAACCAATACCTATTCCTTTGGGTCCTGTGTGTGCACCAACAACTGGTGTTAGATATGCAACAACAATCTTACGATTCGGGAATACTTTATTGATTTCTTTAACAAACCAATCGACATATTCATCTGCATGCGCATGTGAAATATATGTGAGAACATTTAAATCTTTTGTTTCCTCAATATAACGCTCTAAAACACGTTGATGTGCCTTATGAATCGTTCTAATCTTTTCGATTGATTCAACCTTACCATCATCAGAAATATGAAGAAGTGGTTTCATTTGAAGCATGGTTCCAAGTGTACCTTGTAATTTAGATAAACGACCATTTTTTACTAAATAAAGGAGTGTATCTACAGCGAAAATAATTTTATCATTATCTCTAATTCTTTCAAGATAAGGAATGATTTCTTGGACATTTTTACCTTCGGCTGCTAATCGGTGCGCTTCAAGAGCCATATATGCTTCAGCATATGCTAAAGTTAGTGAATCAAATGCTGTAACTTTAATATTCACTTCTGTTGCAATCCGTTTTACTGCTTCATAAAGACCAGAAAGCTTTGATGAAATCGTAATGACTAAAGCTTCATCATAACCTTCTTTTTCAAGTTCTTCAAAATATGAAATCATGGTTCCTGGTGATACATAGGATGTTCTAGGTATATCATTAGGATCCTTTTGAATACGTTCATAGAAAGTCTTTGCATCCATCTGGACAAAATCATCATATGCTTCATCGTTTCCAAAATGAATGACTGATCTTAAAATACGAATATCTTTTGGATAATCGAGATAGTCAAGACCTGCGTTACTGCATGCAAGAATAGCTACTTTGCTCATAAAATTCTCCTTTGTTTCTCTATTAGTTATATTTTACCAAGAATTTCTTGGATTTCATTTATTTTCTCAATATCACCAAAACGTTTTTGGTGTTGATGCCCTTTTGTGTATAAGATAATTCGAAAGCCTAACTCTTCTGCAACTTCATAGTCATGAAGAGTATCACCAATCATTAATACATCTTTAGGATCGATTTTGTTCGTTGTTATAAAATCGTTAGCAACCATAACTTTAGAGTTTGCATAAACATCTTTCGTTCCTAAAACATGTTCAAATAAATCTTCAATTTGATAATGTTTAAGTTGCTCTTTAAGATTTTCAAGTTGGGAAGCTGATAATAAGACATTTTTAATTCCTTTTGATTTGCATACTTGAATCGTATGTATAATACCTTGATGTAGTTTCACATCTAAACTTCTTGGTTGATATCGTTCAATAAAGCGATGGGCTAAATCTTTAAATGATGTCCTATTTAAGTCAAAAACCTTTCGATAATAATCCTCAATAGGAAATGTGAATATCATCAAGTATTCATCAAATGTAACTGTAGGCATTTCTTCTTCAATAAGCATTTCATTTAAAATATCAAAACATAATTTTGCGTCATCTAAAAT
>CAYJBI010000009.1:0-22438 GCA_964368345.1 uncultured Mariniplasma sp.
CTATATGGTGAAGCCGCATTAAACTATAAGGCTTATTCAAATCAAGATCAAGATATCCATTTACTGACTAAAGGAGAAGATATCGTTTTTACTAACCCTTTAACAACATCAGGATTAGTTTATTTTGCACTCGATGTTTATGATGTAGAAAATGCGATTGATCAAGCACAAATAGCAATCACTATTAATGGAGAATCTCCATTTTATGAAAGTCAAACACTTGTTATCCCATCTAAATGGCAATTAGAATCAAATGATTTTAAATTGGATCGTTACCAAAATGAAATTCAACCATCGTCATTAAAGGTTTATGAATGGCGCAAGCATGAAGTAAATGATTATCGTGGTATGCATCCAGGTTTATTTGCTTATGATTTAAAACCTGGAGATGTGATTAGAATTCATTATGTCAATCAAGAATTATTGATTGGTCAATTTTACTTTGTTAAAGAAAAAGAGATTCCAGCATATGAATCATATTTAAATCAATTGGGAAATCATGAAGTCGTTGATGAGAAAATCACAATATCTGCAAGAGAAATGCTTTATCGAAATGATCCATCACTTCGCTTAAGAACAGAACAGGATCCTTCGAATCTCTATTATGATACACAGTTCTTAAGATTGAATACCATTTTTGGTGATTCATGGCAAAACAGTGGCCAAGATGTCACCTATGCTGTTGAAGTCGAAAAGGATGGTTATTACCATTTATCATTTAAATATCGGCAATACATGATCAAAGACATGCCAGTATTTCGTAAAATTATGATTGATGGAGAGATTCCATTTAAAGAGTTTGAAAGTTTTGCTTTTCCCTATACAACAAGTTTCTTAAATCGTACATTATCAGATTCTCTCGGTAATCCCTATAAGGTTTTCTTATCAAAAGGAACTCATGAAATTACATTTGAAGCAACAGTTTATCCTTATAGAGAGACCATTGAGGTTCTCCAATATGTGATGAATCAAATTCAAACATTATCTCTTAATGTGAAACGTTACACATCAGGTGGAACAGATCGCTATCGTGATTGGGATATTGACACTTATTTCCCCAATGCACAAGAAGATATCTATTCATGGGCAGCAATACTAAGAGAAAATTATACAAAGTTATTATCATTAACATCATCTAAGGAACCTTCAGAAATTGGTAATTTAAAGGTTGCAGCATCACGTTTAGATAATATCGCGAAACAAATCAATAAATTACCTTCACTCATGGTTCAGTTTTCTGATGGAGATTCATCTGTTAATCAAATACTAGGTAATCTCATGCAGCGTTTGATGAGATCAAATCTTGAAATTGAACGTTTTGTTTTACATGGTGATGTTAAACTAGATAAACCGTATGCTAATTTTTTCGTTAGTTTCTTTGAAGGAACCAAACGCTTAGTATTATCATTTATTAATAATCCATATAGTGCGAGTAAACGTAAAGATAATGAGTTAACCGTATGGGTTAATCATCCACGTCAATATATTGAAATTATGCAATCGTTAATTGATCAGGAGTATGATGGAGATTTAAGAATCACGGTATCACAAATGCCTGATCAAAATAAACTCATTTTAGCTAATGCATCCAATCAAGCACCTGACGTTGCTATTGGGGTGAATCACTGGATTCCTTATGACTTTGCAGTTAGAGATGCAGCACTTGATCTTCGTCAGTTTGAAGGCTATGAAGAACTAGTGAAACATTTCACTAAAGGAGCAATGATTCCTTATGTTTTCGAAGATGGTGTTTTCGGTTTACCTGAGACACAAAACTTTTGGGTAACCTATTACAGAAAAGATATTTTGTCATCCATTGGTATTACAGATATACCTCAAACATGGGATGAGATTATTGAAATATTACCACTCTTACAGAGCTATGGAATGAACTATTTCGTTCCACTTGCTCAATATTCGGGGTTAAAGCCATTTGTAGCAACCATGCCTTTCATCTATCAATTTGGTGGTGATCTCTATACAGAAAATGGTATGCAAACTGCGATAAATAGTGAAGAAACATTAGAAGGAATTCAGTTAATGAGTGACTTATTCACGCTTTATAACGTTCCTAAGTATGTTGCTTCATTCTATAACCACTTTAGATATGGAACATTGCCTATCGGTATTTCTGATCTATCTACTTATATCCTTTTGGAAAATGCAGCAGCAGAACTTGATGGTTTATGGGGCATGGATTTACATCCAGGTGTCTATAACGAAGCCTTAGACGAAATTATACGTTATTCCGCTGTAGGTGCTCAATCTTCGATGATTATGAGTTCAACACAGTATAAACAAGAATCATGGGATTTTCTAAAATGGTGGATGTCTACCGATGTGCAAAGTAACTTTGCCTTCCTTTTACAATCGACTTATGGACAAACCTATTTTTGGAATACTGCAAATATTGATGCATTTAAAACAATATCAATGCCTACAGAGTATAAAGAAATGATTTTAGAACAATGGGAATATGGTTTAGAAGCTTCACGTATTCCAGGAGCATACATGGTCGAACGTGAAATATCAAATGCTTGGACAAAAATTGTTTTTGATGGAACAAATGCAAGAATTGCACTTGACGAAGCAGTTCGCATTTCTAATCGTGAAATTTTGTATAAGATGGCAGAATTTGATTACTATTTAGGTGATACATATCGTGTGCCATCAATTTACACGATTGATGCTTGGTTAACGGAGGTGGATTATGCTTCATAAAATGAATCGACCTGCGTGGTTTATCGTACCTTATTGGACATTATTCTTTGTTTTCGTTGTTGTGCCTGTGTTAGCAGCTATTTTTCTATCATTTACATATTTTAATGCTATTCAAGCACCCACATTTGTTGGGATTACAAATTATATTGAATTAATTACGATGGATACAGTTTTCATGCAATTTGTATTGTCTAATACGCTTAAATTCGCATTAATCGTTGGTCCTGTTGGTTACTTATTATCATTTTTACTTGCATGGATGCTTGCACAAATTCCAAAGAAACCAAGAACGGTTTTAGCAATCATCTTATATTCACCATCGCTTACGATGGGGGTTGCAATGGCATCGATGTGGCGTATCATTTTCTCAGATGATTCTCAAGGTTATTTAAATAGTTTACTTTTAAACTGGGGTCTTATTTTAGAACCTATCCAGTTTTTACAATCACCCCAATACTTAATGACCATCATGATTGTTGTTTCACTTTGGAGTAGTATGGGTGTCGGATTTTTAGCGATGCTTGCAGGTGTCTTAAATATCGATCAGACACTTTATGAAGCGGCTTATGTCGATGGTATAAGAAATCGTGCACAAGAAATCTTCTATATCACGATTCCATCAATGAAACCTCAAATGCTTTTTGGTGCTGTTATGGCGGTAGTGACAACCTTCCAAGCTGGAGGTATTGGTGTTGCTCTTTCTGGGTCTAATCCGACTCCGCAGTATGCAGGGCAACTTATCGTCAATCATATTGAAGATTTTGGTTTTATACGCTATATGATGGGTTATGCAGCGACAATCAGCGTCGTCCTTTTATTGATGGTTTATTTCATCTCAAAAGTGACATGGCGCATACTTGGAGAAAGGGAGTGAGTCTATGAAGAGTAATTCATTTCAAGGGACAAAAATAAATCCCGATCGTTTTCACAAAAGCCAATTACCTTTCTTCATGTTTTTAGTACCTTTTTCACTTTTGATGTTATTACCCATCATGTTTATTATTAATCATGCGTTTAAACCTCAAAGTGAACTATTCATGTATCCACCTAAGTTTTTTGTTAGAAGACCAACATTTGAAAACTTTAGTGAGTTATCACGTATTGTAAGTGCATCAGGAGTACCTTTTTCAAGATATTTAGTGAATTCACTTTTTGTTACGATTGTTGGTGTTGGATTAGCTATCTTGTTTACAGGGTTTTCAGCGTATGCATTATCTAAAATGAAGTTTAAAGGAAAAAAATTCCTCTTCGAATTAAACACACTCGCATTAATGTTCGTACCGATTGCAGTACAAATTCCAAGATACTTAATCATTGCAAAATCAGGGTTAATTGATTCATATCTTGCGCATATCTTACCGGTGATTGTTATGCCGGTTGCAATGTTCTTGATTAAACAGTTTATTGATCAAACACCTAATGAACTGATTGAATCAGCGAAGATTGATGGTGCATCCGAGATGGAAATCTTCTTTAAGATTATTGTTCCAGTCATCGCACCTGCGATTGCAACTGTAGGTATTTTAGCCTTTCAGGCGATTTGGAATGATACAACAACCTCTGTTTTATATATCAACGATGAAAGTAAGAGAACTCTTGCATTCTACATGATGAGTTTAACATCCGCACAAGGAAATACCGTGGCTGGTCAAGGGATGGCAGCAGCCGCAGGCTTGTTGATGTTTATACCTAATTTATTACTGTTTATTATTTTACAAAGTAAGGTCATGAATACCATGGCTCATTCGGGGATCAAATAATGAAAAAACTACTTATATTCTTATTAACTTTGGCGATTATTTCGGTTTCATCCCTAACCGTAGAAGCCAATGGTGTTCCGTATTCTACATTTACATATAGTAGTTCTCAAGGACGCATCGTTCCAACTCAGGATGCTTATTTACCATTATCGATAAGTTATCAACTTGGTGGTGAACAATTAAATAACCCTCAAGACATCACCATTGATAAAAATGATAATGTCTTTATTGCAGATACTGGTAATAAACGTATCGTTAGATATTCTTTAAGAACAGATAGTGTTTCTGTGATTGGATTAGGTACGTTAGTAGAACCAACAGGTGTTCATGTTGGTGATGATGGCTCATTATATGTTGCAGATTTTGGAGCTAAAAAAGCTTTCCAGTATACCTATGATTCATTACTAGATACCTATCAATTAGGAAGTATCTATCAGAAGCCTGTCAATTCACCCTTCTTTAAAGATTCTGACCCCTTTGATCCTACGAAAGTAATTACCGATCGTGGGAATAATGTTTATGTCTTATTAGCTGGCAATATTAATGGTCTTGCAGAATTTGAAAATAACGGTTCATTCTTCGGTTTCTTTGGTGGAAATAAGATACCGAATACATGGGATAATGTCATTAAGTACATGCTTTTTGATGAACAACAGCGTCGTGAATGGTTTAAAATGATTCCTAAACCTGTATATAATATCGGTGTTGATAATGATGGACTTATTTTAACGACAACAAAGAGTGAATTTGGATATTTAAAGCTTAATATCGCTAACTTTGTTTATAACCAGTCTGTGTGGGGATTTGATACAACAGAAGATTTATTTGTAGGCCCTTATAATACTATTTTCGCGATTACATCAGACGGATACATCGTTGAGTATGGTCCTGATGGATCGGTATTATTTATATTTTCCGGATTAGATACTTATGGACTAAAAGGTCTCTTTGATCTACCATCAGGTATTGCAGTTGATTCGAAGAGTAATATTTATGCGATTGATAAAACATCGTCATCTCTTCAAGTATTTATTCCAACAGATTTTGCAAATCTTGTACATTATGCCATTGATCTTTATCAAGATGGTAAATACTCAGAGTCTTTAGGTCCATGGAAAGAAGTCTTGAAGAAAAACGCACTCTTTGATTTGGCAAATAAAGGTATCGGAGACGCTTATTACGCCAACATGGATTATGAAAATGCGATGAATTACTATGAAGTTGCAAGAGATCAACAAGGGTATTCTGATTCCTACTGGGAAGTTAGAAATCAAACCTTATTATCATCTGGGCAAGGTGTTGTCATCGTTGTCTTAGTCTTTATTGTTCTCTTTATTTTAAATAATATATTTAAGTTTATGCCCGTTCTATTAAGACCTATTAAGAAACTAAAAGCTAAACTTAATCAGTATAAATTGTACCGAGAACTTGTGTATCCATTTTATATCTTTAGACATCCAGCAGATGGATTCTACGGTATTAAGCGTGAAAACAAGAGTTCACATACATCAGCAACCATTTATTTACTCTTATTTTTCTTGGTTTATGTTATTTGGATTTTTGAAACAAGTTTCTTATTTAATAGTCATATCCCTTCAGAAATCAATATGTTCCAGCAAATGGTAACAGTATTTGTTCCTTTCTTCTTATTTGTTATTGCAAATTATCTTGTATGTAGCATTCGCGATGGTGAAGGAAGATTAAAAGATGTTTATCATGCTTCTGCATATGTTTTACTGCCATTGATTATCGGATTACCTGTTTTAACTGTTATTTCTAATGTATTAACATATAATGAAGGCTTTATTTATCAAACAGTTCTTTGGATCATCGTTGGTTTGACACTTCTTTATATCATAATTATGGTTAAGGAAATTCATTTCTACGATATGAAACCAACCATTGCAAATCTATTGATTACAATTTTTACAGCACTTATGATTTTAGCAGTGCTCTTCATCATTTACTTACTTCTAAATGAAGTATTCATCTTATTTTCAGATATTGTAAGGGAGTTGATCAGTCGTGGGTAAGATATTTAAATACGGTCTTATGATCGTTCTATTCCTTTCTCTTAGTTTTATGATTGCAAATGCACATCAATCTCGAACAACAGCATTTGATGATGAAGATGTGATTGAAAACTATCCTTATATCAACCAACTTTTACTTGAAAGTTCAAGATACACACAAACAGATACGATAAGTCCAGAGATTTTAAATGATTATGAAACAAAATATCAATTGTATTATTCTTCTGAAGAATTAGAACAACTTGGCTTTGAAGAAGTTCTTCGTATTCCAGGTGAAATGACAGTCTATTTCGAGAAGGATTCTTTCTCAATGATTGTCAAAAATGAAGTTACAGGATACTTTTGGTCATCACGGCCTGAATTTCAAGGTATTTCAGGCACAAGAGAAGATGTGACAAATGCTAGAAATCTTATGAATTCTGGGTTATGGATTGAGTATGTCACAACAAGTAATATTAAGCCTTCTGGTATTAAAACTGAATCACTATATACGTTAGCTGATGTTGAATACCAAAATACAGGAGCAATTACTCCAGAAGAACCTGATCACTTAAGACCATATCTAATCACAGATGGTAGTTATAGTACACGTAAGGTTAAAACGACATTAAAAAATATGACGTCTTCATCATTTACAGTTGAAGTTGATTTAAATGTTGTAGATATAAGTTTTGAAGTAGTTATCAGTCTAGTTGATGGCGCTATAGAGGTCTATATTCCAAATGAATCAATTACTGAATCTGGGGATATTTATCGCTTATTAAATATTCAAGTTTTCCCATATTTTGGAGCTGCAAGAGAAAATAAAATTCCAGGATACATCGTGATTCCTGATGGTATTGGTGCATTAATTCGCACAAATCAGTTTTATAATACCTATTATCAAGCAACTTTTTATGGAACTGACTATGGCTATTCAACCATGTCATTACCAGAAATGAGCCTACCTATAACAGGTATTGTTCATCGACCAGGAAGCGATGCATATTACGTTAACATCCTTGAAGGTGCTGAAAATTCAGCATTAATTGCAACACTTTGGGGAGCATCAACAAGATATCATCGTGCTAGTATTCGATTTTCTTTAAGACAACTATATCAAAACATTATTAATCGTGAAGGCAAAGGACCTGACATTATTAGTGATGAAATTTCTGATTCAGATTATCGTGCAAGATATACGATATTAAGTGATGAAGATGCATCCTATGTAGGTATTGCAAAGGATTATAGAAATTATCTTTTTGAGAATGATACATTAGATAGCAAGGAACAAGGAAAAGATGTGATTCCTATTCAGTTATCATATATTCTTTCAGATAAAGAACCTGCGTTTATCGGAACAACGCGTGTAAATATGACATCAAGTAAAGATGTTATGAATGCATACGATGAATTTCTTGAATCAGGTTTAACAAATCAAGTCGTTACATTGATGGGATGGAGTCGTGATGGTTTTGTCAATCGTGCGCCTTATCGAACCAATGTTTTAAATAAAAAAGATCTTATGAATACGATTAATCATATCACGCAAGATGGTAATCACATTTATTTAGATAATGATTATATTAGTTCAAGTGAAGATGCTTCTCGCGTGTCTTATACACGAGATGTATCACGTGCTTTAAATAAACTTAAAATGGTTATTAGAAATAGAAATTTAAATGGTCAAGTCACTGAAGTTTATTTGCTATATCCTGAAAGAAGCTTAAGATATGCAAAAGCTGATCAAGCATTCTATCAAAATCTTGGTGTTTCAGGTGTATCAATGACTGATTTGGGATCGATTCTTTACAGTTACTACAATAACAAAAACTATGATCGAAAAGATGCAATGACTACATATTTAGAAATTGCAGGTCTATTTGATTCACTCATGTTATCAAGACCAAATCAGTATATGTTTCATGAAACTGATGGATATCTTGATATGCCGATTACAAATGCTCAATATGATTATTATACTGACTTAGTTCCATTGTTGCCTATCGTCTTAAAGGGAAGTATTTCTTATTATACACCATTTATGAACTTTAACGCTTTAGGTGATGATCGTCTTTTAACCATGGTTGATTTTGGTATCAATCCAAGTTATGTGTTGACAGAAGAAGATACGTACAAGATGAGATATACACCAGCTGCAGATTTTTATACAACAACTTTAAGTGATTATAAAGATGAAATTATTGAAACGTATCATTACTTAAATGATGCTTTAAAGTATGTAATTGGAGAAACGATTGAATCGCGTGAAGTTATCGAAACAGGGCTTGTTAAGGTCACTTATTCAAATGGTGTCATCATCTATGTTAACTACAATTATCAATCAAAATCAATATCTGAGATAAGCGTATCAGCACGTAGTTATAAGGTGGTGAACGCATGAAAAAATTGATTTTAAACATGAAGGGCATATTAAATAAAATTGGTCAAAAAATAGTGAATATCTATGATCGATATATCATATGGTATCGTCAAAAGATTGCGCCAACTTTAAATAAATTAGGATATCGATTAACTCATAATAAAGTCATTAACACAGAAGGTCTCACTTTAACGATTTTTGGATTTATTAAAATTCAAATGACACGTAAAAAAAGAGAAGCCATTCGTGGATACATCTTTATTCTTCCATGGCTAATTGGGTTTGCAATATTCACATTATACCCGATGTTTTATTCACTTTATTTAAGTTTCCAACAAGCTTATTTTAATGCTCAAGTGGGTGTTATAACTACCCCAGTAGGTTTTACCAATTACTTAAATATTTTTAGAAGCCAAGCCTTATTACCACTTTATGGAACTTATGTTGGAAAAATGGTAATTGCAGTTCAGTTAGTTGTAGTTTTCTCGATTTTGATTGCAGTTTTAATCAATAATCCGATAAAACTTAAAGGATTTTGGCGTACAATCTTTTTCCTTCCTGTTGTTATTGCAACTGGTCCAGTGATTAATGAGCTCTCTACACAAGGGGCAACGTCACTTCCAGTTCTGCAAGATAGTGAAGTGTTATCTATGATTTCTCGAAACTTAGGTGAGTGGATTGCAAGACCTATCGAGTCTTTATTAACTTCCATGCTCTTAGTTCTTTGGTATGCAGGTATTCCAATTTTAATCTTTTTAGCAGGTCTTCAGAAAATTGATAGTTCAATTTATGAAGCAGCTTCAATTGATGGTGCTTCACCTTGGGATCGTTTTTGGAAAATTACACTTCCTTCAATTAAACCACTTATTACTGTAGCAGTTATCTATGTGGTTGTATCAATGTCATTATTTGTTGAACCTAATGGTATTCTTGCTTTGACAAAAACGCATATGCTTCAAGGTGCTCCAGATAGTACCATATATTTTGGTTATGGATATGCAGCAGCAATCGCATGGATTTATTTCATTTTGATGGTCATTATTATGCTCATTTTTGTTGGTGTTCTATCCTTAAGAAGAAGGGAGAAGTAACATGAAACATAAAGACATGAAACATCTCAAAAATAAACTTCGTCGTCTCTTCTTTGGAATGAACTTTGTTGATGGACTCTTCTATAAATTAGTCATCTATATTCTTTTAATAAGCTTTAGTTATATCTATTTATACCCCATTCTTTACATGTTCGTTAACAGTTTAAAGAATGCTTCTGACTTAATTAATACAGGGATTAAATGGATACCAACATCGCTTCACTGGGCGAACTACCAGCAAGCATTAAAAGTATTAGAAATACCCAAATCGATTTGGGAAACCACATCATATGTATTAAAAGTAACTTTATCTGTTACTCTTTCTTCAGCGGTTATAGGATATGGATTTGCTAAGTTTAATTTTCCACTTAAGAAAATATTCTTTGCATTAATGTTAGCTACTTTCATCCTCCCTCCTCAAGTAACGATGATTGGTAATACAGTAATTTATCGTAACTTAGGTTTAACAGGAACACAGTTATCAATGATTTTACCTGCTATCTTTGGGCAAGGTATTAATGCAGCTATATATATTTTAATATTCTACCAATTCTTTAAAACGATTCCTGGAATACTCATGGAATCTGCAGAAGTTGATGGCGCATCACAGTTTAAAATATTCTTAAAAATTGCTATTCCTCTAGCCATTCCATCATTTATTATTGTTTTCCTATTTAGTTTTGTTTGGTATTGGAATGAGACATTTATTACATCACTTTATGTGGGTGGACCGATTACATTACCTTTAAAACTACAAGCATTTAGAGGAAGTTATGCAACCCTCTTCCCACCAGGAACTCCAGGTTCTGCATTAAATGAAGCAATCGTTCTAGCAGGTAATATGCTTACGATTTTACCTTTACTTGTGTTATACTTTATAGCGCAAAGACATTTTACAGAAAGTATCGATCGTACCGGTATTACCGGCGAGTAAGGAGGCGACATGAAAAAAATACTCATTTTATTCCTATTATTATTTGTTTTATTCGGTTGTGAAAATAAAGATGAAACCGAAACAGGTGTCCCCAATGGGCTTGCTCCTCTTGTTGCAGCAACCGATTGTGAAAATCCATCACTTGAAGGTGGATGGGTTTGTATATGGGCAGATGAATTTTCCGGCAGTGAAGTCGATGAAGATAAATGGAATTTCGAAATTAATGGTAATGGTGGAGGTAATAATGAACTTCAGTATTACCGAAAAGAAAACACAGTTGTTGATGATGGAAAAATGGTAATCACAGCTAAGAGAGAAGATTATCTTGGTAAGTTATATACATCATCTAGATTAACAACTCGAATGAAAGGTAACTTCCAATATGTAAGAATTGTGACACGTGCAAAAATGCCAAGTGGTCGTGGTACATGGCCTGCAATATGGATGATGCCTGTGATGAGTACGTATGGTGGTTGGCCAAACAGTGGTGAAATCGACATTATGGAATATGTTGGTTATGATAAAGATCGTATTCATTCAACGATACATACACGTGCTTATAATCACAGTTTAAACACACAACTTGGATTTTCAAAAATAGTTGAGAACATGGAAACTGAATTCAAGGATTATGAAATGATTTGGTCACCAGGAAGAATTCTCACCTATGTTGATGGCGATAAAGTTGGTGAGTTTAATTATGTGGCTGATCGGAATCAAACGATGCCATATGACCATGCTTTTCCATTTGATCAAATGTTTTTCTTAATCATTAATTTAGCTGTAGGTGGAAATTGGGGAGGCGCTGAAGGTGTTGATTCTGAAGCTTTTCCAACAAGTTTTGAAATTGATTATGTCAGAGTCTATAAACAAGATTATGCTCTCTATGACAAAGAAGCACCAACTCAGCCCCAAAATATTCAAGTAGCTCAACTTAAAAATAGTTTATTCTGGGATAAATCAACAGATGATTATGGTGTTGAAGAGTATGCTGTCTATCTTGATGGTAAATTCCATAAGTATACGAGACTAAATCAAATCGTATTGACTGGCCTTGTTGCTGGACAAACATATAACGTACAAGTTCAAGCAGCAGATTTTGTTGGTAGAACATCAGCATTATCAAGTAGTCTAAGTTATACATATAAAGCATAGAAGATGAATAATGAAAGTGTGTGATTGATTTCACATACTTTTTAATTTTTGTTCGAACTGTTTCTATTTAATAATTTACTGTTATAATAGTACTTGCCAAGATCAATTAAAACAGTATTGCAATGTCCATCCTTTTGATGATCATTGTTGTTTTATTTCATCTCGGTAGCCTTGACTATCACCCCCCCGGTAGTCAAGGCATTTTTTTAAGATGAAATATAGAAAACATGATATAATATAATTAATAAATAAGTAATAAAGTGTAAGAAAAATAATGCTTTTTAGTGTCAAGGAGGTAATCATATGGCTCAAAAAATCTTAATTGTAGAAGATAACGTGTTAATTAGCAGAAGCATTGAATCAAAACTTAAAGAAGAAATGTTTGAAGTAAAAGCTGTTTTTGATGGTGAAGAAGCGATTAAGCAGTTCGATATGATTCAGTATGATGCAATACTTTTGGATTTAATGCTACCTAAGGTAAGTGGTGAAACGGTGTTAAAACATATTCGATCTAAAGGTGAAGTACCAGTCATCATTATATCTACGAAGGACACTGATGTAGAAAAAGCAATTAACTTAGGTTTAGGCGCAGATGATTATTTAGCTAAACCCTTTTCAATGCTTGAACTCGTAGCGCGTGTAAAAGCAGTTCTAAGAAGAAGCCAAAAAACAGCGGAAAAAGAAGTCAAACGTCTATTTAAGATCGGAAATCTTGAAGTAAATCTACAAAGCTTTGAAGTCAAAAAAGATGATAAGCCTGTTGAATTGACACTTAAAGAGTATGAAATTTTAAAGTTATTACTGACACATCCGGATCAAACATTCTCTAAACAGCAGATGTATCGCACTGTATGGGGTGAAGAATATTATTATAATGATAATGTTATTAACGTTCACATCAGACGATTAAGAGAAAAAATAGAAGTGGACCCATCAAATCCTAAAATTGTACTAACCATGTGGGGATTTGGTTATAAATTAGGTGAAATTGCAAAACAGGAGCTATAATTAGCTTCTTTTTTTTAATTAAAACTTAAGAATCAAGTAAGAGATAAGATATTAATTTTTGATAGACTATGGAAGAAGGAGGGGAGGATATGCAACCATTCGTCGTTCCATGGTCTTTTTTTATGACATTTGATTATGAAAAAAACCAACTCGTTATCCATTTTTCAGAAGAAATTAGAAGACAGCATCAAATCGACAGTGAATCTATCACTTTATTTGGTGATGATATAAGGGATTACATTCACAAATATGATTATCGAAAACTAATTTATTTTAGTCAAAATCCATTGGTCCAACCATTTGATACGATCTTACGTTTCCAACTACCCCAAATAAAAGGGCATATTCGAACGCAAGCAATCTGTAAAAGCCATGTGAAAGGTTTTAATTGTTTGATGATTGAGGACAGGTTTTTTCATAAACTAAAACCTCTTTGGCAACTAGAAGACCAAAAAAACCGTAAAATATCATTTATGGATGAAATGCTTCATTCTTTAGAAAATGACACAGAATTGAATCTATTTAGAACACATCTAAGCTACATGTTATCGAAAGCTCAAATGTAATAAAGAATTAATAACCCCGTCAGTTGGTCGTAAGATTATCTAAGTATAATTGAGATATATGATTTATGAAAGTAGGTGCATGGTATGAAGTATATCATCATGGCACTCACAGTTATGCTGGCAGCAATGTTCTTTATTTTGGAGGTTTCAAAAACCCAAGCTGCAGACGTTGATATTTACAAGATAGTTTTTGAAGATCATCATGGTAATGTTATTAAATCTGAATATGTAGCAGCAAATGCTTCACTTGAAGACTATGAATTACCTTCAGTACCCACAAGAGAAGGATATATATTCTTAAGATGGAGCTATGATCTACCTAATGTCATGCCACAAGCAGATATCTATGTTACGCCTATATACATGCAACATCAACTAAGCTTAAACTATGCATTATAAAAAGCATGAATTAACAAGTGATAAAAGTATATAAAAAAGCCTTTATAAGGCTTTTTCTTTCTTTAAGGCAATCTTTATTGCTTTCTAACAAAAAATAAGATTTAAGCGGCAATGTGATGGTTATATTAGAAATAATAACTTTTCAAACTTCACTGATAATGTTATAAAGAATTTTAAACTATGCTACAATGACTTTAGGTGATTACTATGAAATTTGCAAGTATAAATTTAAGAATTAATCTTGTCTCTGATAAAGAGTACGCTTGGTCTTATAGAAAACAAAGAGTCATTGAATTGATAAGAAGAGAATCTTTTGATATCATTGGTTGTCAGGAAGCTTCATTTGATATGGTTAATGATTTAAACGAAGGATTATCTGATATATATCATATTTATTATCAGCAAAGGGATCAAAATGGTGAGGGAACTCCGATCTTGTATAAAAAAAATTTGAATATTCAAGAGATGAAGACTTTTTGGCTTTCTGATACTCCAGAGGTAGAATCAGTCATAAGAGGTAGTCATTTTCCTAGAATTATGAGTTATATCCGATTAAACCATCTTTTATTTATCAATACTCATCTTGACTATGCATCTGATGATGTTTGTTTAAAACAAGCTAAATATCTTCATCATTTAATCGAAAGACTTAAAAATTCAGATGACAGAATTATTATTACAGGTGATTTTAATGTTTATCCTACTTCAAAAACAATGAAATATATGAAATCTTTATATCTATCGCTTGATAGAACGGAAGATGAAGAACAATTAACATTTCATGGTTTTTCGAATCAAAGAAAAGGAAAACCCATAGACTATATCTTGTATTCAAATAATCTCGTCATGAGTGATTATCGCATACATCATAATCAAGATAAAGATTACTTGAGTGATCATTATCCAATATCAGCAGTTACACATGACATTTAATCTAAAATAAAAAAGCACATGTTGATCAATCATGTGCTTTTAACTATTTAAATGGTACCCCCTCACGGGCTCGAACCGTGGACCCAATGATTAAGAGTCATTTGCTCTACCAACTGAGCTAAGGAGGCACATTAAACCGTGCATTGATTATTATAACATAGGATTTTTAAATTGCAAGAGCTTGTTAAGGAAAAAATCCATTTTTTTATGGATATGATTCTAAACATCATGCCGCAAAATGATTTCATCGATGGTTTGATGAATGAGATCTTTATAGCTTAGGTTTCCTAAAGGAAAAAGGATTGCAGATTTACCAAATTTAATCTTAGGTATATTCTTAAGTTTAAAAGATTCAACATACTTGAAATCTGTTGTATATAAAGAGAAATGGTTTTTGCCACCACCGAGCATAATAAATAATTTAGGTTTAATGAGTAACATAGGTCTTTGATAGGATAAAACAATTTGATACTTAGGATAATTTAATTTCATATAACTGAGGGCATCATTTGTAACCTCAAGAAGTTCTTTATGAAGTGAATCTAGATAATCTTGAATTGTTCTAAACATGATTATTATCCTTTTCATTATGTATTTTTCTTGCTAAAACAATGATTAAAATAACGCCTAGTATCTCAAAGATAAATGTGAAAAGTGCTAATCCTATAAAACTGACATCATATAGGATACCTATCATTAAACTACCAAGAAACCAAAATAAACCGAAGACGGTTGAAAATATTCCGTAACCTCTTGCACGATATTCTTTGGGGACTATTTTTGCAACAACAGCTTTAAAAATAGATTCTTGTGCCCCCATACCAATCCCCCATAGGACGATTCCTATAATGATTGTCCATATGCCTTGAATAAGAAAAATGATAGGAATGGCTAAACTAGCTATTGCTATTGGATAAACTAGACTTATAATTCCTTTTCGATCGAATAAATATCCAAATATTAATGCAGCAATCGCATCAACACCCATTGCCATGGCGTAAAGAAGCGGGATGTGCTCACTTGTTATACGATTTGTTTCCTCAAGATGATAAGCGATTAAAGGATAATCCATAAAACCTATAGCAATAAATGAAATGGCAACCATATAAATGATAAAAGATGTTGATTTGATGGGTGAATCCATTTTTGGCTTTTCTAATTCAAAATGATCTGGATTGGGGTATTTAAATCTTGCAAATACAAGAATACATAAAGTTACAATTGCAAAAATACCTAAAAAGAGAAAGGCAAATCGATAATTATCTATCGCATTTCCATCACGGTTTGCAAGGATTAAATAAATGATAAAAGGTCCTAAAAAAGCTCCTAATTGATCAAGTGCTTCATTGATAGCAAAAGCTTTTCCTGCTCCTAAATGAGGTTGTGTGAATGATGTTAATGTGGATTTTGCTGGAGCTCTAATCGATTTACCAACACGTTCTAATAGAATGAGGATAATCGCAATCTCAATAAATGACTCACCAATAAGACCAATAAGAGGAATAGCTAGCAAATTAATGGCATATCCAACAATCATCATTGTCCAGTATTTTTTTGTTTTATCTGCAATCCATCCGGTAAATAAGCGTAATGCTTGTCCAATAAATTCACCTAAACCAGCAGCAAATGAAACTAAAAGTGCTGAAGCACCAATAAGGCCTAAATATGAACCATAAATACTACGAGCTCCCTCATGTGTGAAATCAGAGAAAAAAGAAATGATTCCAAGTAATAGAATAAAGATCAACGCTTTTTTCTTCATATCCTTCATAAATAACACCTTTTATTTTTATTATATGACAAAAAACGTGTTGTATGCTATGAATTGACTTATTTTATAAATGAGGTACGTGATATAATAAACATAGTGTGAAAAGAGGCGAATATATGTACACATATACACTTGGGTTTATAAAAAAAAATGAAAAAATCTTAATGATAAATCGAAAGAAAAAACCATGGATGGGCTGTTGGAATGGTCTTGGCGGCAAAATTATTCAAGGTGAAGATCCTATGATGAGTCTTATACGAGAACTTAAAGAAGAAACGGGTCTCACGATTGAACCATCTCAAATAAAAGATGGTGGATACTTAACATGGAATACATTTGATGCGAATGGTCAAGGACTTTATCTTTACCTCATTGAGATGAGAAAAGAAGATATATTATCTACACCTATAAAAACCGATGAAGGTATCTTAGATTGGAAACATATCGATTGGATTATTGATTCATCAAATTTTGGAGTAGCACATAATATTAAGCATTTTTTACCAACACTTTTATCATCAAGTGATCGCTATCATTATCATTGTACATTTGAAGCTGATCGCTTACTATCTGTATCAAAGGAGAGAGCTTTATGACATTACTCTATATAGCTTTAGGAACGTTTGGTGTAATTGGTATTATCTATCTTATTCTTTTTATTTACCAAAAGAAAATGAGCAAAGCTATTAAAGAAGAAACAAAACAGACATTTCTTATCTATGGCACTTTAAAAGATGAACATCAAAAACGCATTTTTAATCTCAATGGAAAAACATATCAAATCATGTATTTCCATGTTCCTATTCAATCAGAATTGACGATTAATAGTACAACCATGTGGGAAATAAGAGATAAAGGGAAATCGGAACTTATTAACCAACAGCATTTCTTATCTTCAACAGACCCTAAAATTATCATTATATATCCATCTCAAGGGGTTATTAAACGTTATATCAATGAAAATGAAATGGAGTTTGTTAAGTATAATAAGATGTTTTACAACATGTATATTGTACGCAGTTTTGAATTAGAAAATCTTTTAAAGGAGTTAAACAATGCGTAAACTAGGAATTGTCTTTCTATTAACCATACTTCTACTCATGATATCTGCATGTCAATCCTATGAAATCACCTATACAGATGATGATCCTTTTGTTTTAGAGATGAAAGGTGAATCTTTGAAGATTCTCCAATTGACAGATCTTCATTTAACGTATGGAAATGATTATCGTGATCGAATGACTTTCAGATTAATTGAAAAACTTAACAATGAGAACGATTATGATTTAATCGTTATTACGGGAGATTTGACAATGTCTCCTGCTGCACCACGTTTATTTTCTAAACTCATTTCATTTATGGAATCATTAAAAACACCTTGGACATTTATATTTGGCAATCATGAAACAGATTTTCATGCGTATGGTGATTTTATTTCAAGAATACCTCAAAATGTAGAATATCTTCATTTCAAGGTTGGACCAAAGATTACTAATGGTGGTATAGGAAACTTCCATTTTACGATGACAAAAGATGGAATTCCATTTTATAGACTTTATATGCTTGATTCTAAAGCTGAAAGAGATACTTATACTGAAGAAGAAGGACAATATGATTATTTATCCTTTGAACAAGTCGATTGGTACAGTTCACATGTTTCAAATGATTCTGTTGAATCTTTAGTATTTATGCATATTCCACTTAGACAATATATCGAAGTTGATACATATCAAGGAATATTTCTTGAAGATAAAGTATATGCACAAGGTGTTGACACGGGTTTTTTTGATGCGATGTTACTCCATCAAAAATCAAAAGCAGTCTTTGTGGGTCATGACCATATGAATGATTTTAGGTTTACAAAAGAAGGTATTTATTTGTTTTATGGAAGAGCTACAGGATTTAATGGGTATGGAACATTACCTAAAGGTGGAAGAATCATTGAAGTATTAGCAAATGGTTCAATTGCAAGTACAGTAACTACAGGAAGTGGAGATTGGCTATGAAACTCAAATATCGGTTTTATATTTTACTATCATCCTATACATGGGCAACCATTGGTCTTTTCTTTACGGGTTCTTTATTTTTTCTACTTATGCCATTAGCTGCTATTTATTATATTTTTCAAGGAGGTAAAAAGCGTGTTTGAGATCATGATTGCTGTTTTCTATTATGCTTTATATCTTGGTTTGTCAGGTATTTTAATTCTATTTCTCATGCGTTTGTATATTGGGGTATGGGCAAAACTTCAAGTAAAAGATCTTTTGTTTTTACTGTTTGTTCCAGGTTCTATTGGGCTTGCATTAAAAATGAAGAAGAATTATCCTTTTGAAAATCTCTATTTCTACGCATCTATTTTCTTTTTTCTTATGACATTTATCGGTTCAATCTTTCTTTTATATATGCGTTTGGGGTTAGATATCTTATGAAGTATCGTGTCATTAAGAAACAAAATAATTCCAGCATGTGCTTTGTTTGTGGGATGGATAACGAAGCATCGTTAAGAACAAAGTATTACGAACTTGAAAACAAAACGATTTTAGGACTTTTCCAAGGGAAAGATGTTCATCAAAGTTATCCAAAGAGGATGCATGGTGGTATTATTACCGCACTTCTTGATGAAACCATTGGAAGAGCTATCCAAATTGATGAACCTGATACATTTGGTGTGACAGTTGAATTAACGATCCGTTATCTTAAACCAGTACCACTAGATGAAACACTTTATTGTGTTGGAAAAATTAAAGAACAAAAACGAATTTTATTTTATGGAGAAGGGTATATATCCAATGCCCAAGGTGAGATTTTGGCCACCTGTTTTGCCAAATATGTGAAACAAGATGTTCATACCATTGTAGAGGGTGAACACTTTTTAGAGGAGCAATGGATTTATGTGGCTGATGATGTCAGCCCAGATTTCTTTGAATTACCACAATGAGCTTATTAGATATAGAAAATTTAAGTTTTAGTTATAGTGGTGAAAAACTTTATGATAAAGCAAGTATGCGTCTATTTGATGGAGAGCATGCAGTTTTAGTTGGACCGAATGGTACAGGCAAGTCAACACTACTCAAATTACTTGATAAATCACTTTCACCGGATATAGGGAAAATAACTTGGGTACCCGGAAGAAAAGTGGGTTATCTCGACCAGTATGCAAAAATAGATCCTCATTTAACAGTTGAATCTTATCTTTATGATGTTTTTCTGCCTCTTTTTAAGAAAGAAAAAGAAATGGAAAGACTTTATGAAGAAGTATCAAAGGCTAAAGAAGAAGATCATGAACGGTTACTTTCATGGGCATCAGATTTAGGCGACCAATTAATAGAAGCAGATTTTTACGCGATTAAATCTAAAATAGGGAATGTTATCCATGGGTTAGGTTTAACCATGGATATTTTAGATAAACCAATTAAACATCTATCTGGTGGAATGCGTGCAAAAATCATTTTAGCAAAGCTATTATTAGGAGATTCAGATGTTCTACTCTTAGATGAACCAACAAACTTTTTAGATGTCAAACATATCGAATGGCTTTCAAGATTTCTTCAAAGCTATCCAAAAGCTTATCTTGTTGTTTCACACCATGAAGAGTTTTTATCAGAAATAGCAAATACTGTGTTTGCTTTAGAGAACCTTCAAATCACACGATATAAAGGCGATTATGCCTATTATCTAAAAGAAAGAACACTCCGTTTTGAACAACAAGAAAAAGCATTCATGAATCAACAAAAATTTATCCAAAAAACTGAAGAGTTTATCCAAAAAAACATTGTGCGCGCAACAACAACCAAAAGAGCGCAATCAAGAAGAAAAATGCTAGAAAAAGTTGAGAGAATAACTGAACCTCAAAAATCAAAGATTTACCATTTTTATTTTCCTATGGCTTCACAAACAGGTAAAGATGTCTTAACGACAACGAATCTAGAGATAGGATATAGTGAATCATTATTAGAACCTCTTAATATAGCTATTTTAAAGGGTGAAAAGGTTGCTATTACAGGTAAGAATGGGATAGGTAAATCAACGTTCATCAAAACGATTTTAGAGCTTATTCCAGCGATTTCTGGAACGTTTCACTGGATTGATACGGCTAAGATTGCTTATTTTGAACAAGATAGTGTCTTTGAACCTCAAATAACAGCTTTTCAATTAGTCCATCATCGCTATCCTCACTTCACAAAGAAGGATGTGATGAGTTTACTAGGTAACCACGGAATTGATTATGATATGGCACAACGCGATGTTAATAGTTTATCAGGTGGTGAACAAACGAAGGTTCGCCTTGCTTTATTAAGGCACCAAAAGGGAAATGTACTTATTATGGATGAACCAACCAACCACTTAGATGTTCAAGCAAAAGAAGCTTTGAAGGAAGCACTTATCCAATATCAGGGAACACTCATTCTAGTTTCCCATGAAAAAGAATTTTATGAAGATATTTGTGATTACGAAATTAGCTTATTTGAAAGCTAAACAAAAAAATGGAGATAAGACCATTCATTGGTTTATCTCCATTTTTACTTAATCATTTAGTTGTTTTCATTTGGTTTAGAATCATCAAAGTTATTGATCTCTTCAACTAAAACATCATAAACTTCAGATTCTTTAATCTTTTTAATGATTTTACCACGTCTAAATAAAATAGCTTCACCTTTACCACCAGCAATGCCAAGATCAGCATGTGTCGCTTCACCAGGTCCATTAACTGCGCACCCCATGATTGCAACATTGATCGTTTTATTAATGGTTAACAAGTATTTTTCAATTTTCTTTGCGATATCAATCATATCATATTGAATACGTCCACATGTAGGACAACTAATTAAATTAGGAACTTTATCTTTTAAACCCAGATTTTTAAGTATTTCTTTGGCTGCTTGAATTTCTAAAATAGGGTTATCAGTTAGTGAGACGCGAATAGTGCTCCCAATACCCTCAGCAAGAAGAATACCAATGCCCATAGCACTTTTAATTGCTCCACTAAATGCAGTTCCAGCTTCAGTTACACCTAGATGAAGAGGATATGGAAATGTTTTAGCAGCTAGACGATATGCTTCAATCATTAAGTTCATATCGGTTGCTTTTAACGATAGCGCGATGTCATAAAAACCCATAGACTCAAGGATATCAACATGATGTTTAGCAGTTGCAACCATATTTTCTGCTGTGGGAGCCATTCGGTTAGGAAGCGAACCACTATTTACACCAATACGAATTGGGATTTGCTTAGCCTTGCAGGCTTCAACAACTTCCATGACGTGTTCACGTTTAGGAATGTTTCCTGGATTTAATCTAATTTTATCAACGCCTTGATGAATAGCTTCAAGTGCTAATCTATAATCGAAATGAATATCTGCAACAAGAGGTATCGAAATTTGCTTCTTGATTTCTCCAAGCGCTTTTGCATCAATCATATCTAAAACAGCGACTCTTATAATCTCGCAACCTGCTTGTTCTAACTGTTTGATTTGTTTTACGGTTGCATCAACATCTTTTGTGTAAGTATTTGTCATACTTTGAATGTAAACTTTTGAATTTCCGCCTAATTGATGGGGTCCCACCTTGACAGGACGACTTTGTTCACGTTGTGTCATTTTTATCACCTAGGTCAATTATACGTCAAATAACCCCAAAGGGGAAGGTGAAATGCTCGTACAAATCGATAAAAAATAAACAAATAAAAATTAAGTCATAAAACG
>CAYJBI010000010.1:0-22287 GCA_964368345.1 uncultured Mariniplasma sp.
GTTGTAGGACTTATTTTCTTTTTCCAATATCTACTTCCATATATTAATTTTTTCTCTTATAAGTTAGATGTTTATGATAAAGGTTTAATTCGTTCAGGGTTTATCTTTGTTAGAATAACCAACGTCATCATCATGACATCGTTATTGACATTTACAACGATGACAACAGATCTAAATTATGCGATTGAATCCTTATTAAAGCCTTTAAAATGGATTAAAGTTCCAGTTGATGTGATTGCAATGATGTTATCTTTAACATTACGTTATATTCCAACTCTTCTAGGTGAAACAGAAAAAATTATGAAAGCACAAGCGTCTCGAGGTGTCGATTTTAAAGAAAGTAAGTTTAAAGATAAAGTTATTCAAATCATTTCCTTACTCATTCCTGTTTTTGTGATTTCATTTAAGAGAGCTGAGGACCTTGGTAATGCTATGGAAGTCAGAGGATATGTCATAGGTGCAAAGCGCACTAAGATTGACCAATACAGCATTGGATTTAAAGATATTATGGCTGTAGTTGTTGTTTTATTATTCTTAGGTGTCATTATTGCATCGAGGTTTATTTAAATGAGATATAAGGCAATTGTCAGTTATGATGGATCTAATTTTGTTGGATTTCAAAGTCAAACTAATGGTTTAGGGATTCAAGAAGTCATCGAAAAAGCACTACGTTTGATGACTCAAACAGATATAAAAATTCATAGTGCAGGAAGAACAGATAAGGGAGTTCATGCCAAAGGTCAGGTTTTCCATTTTGATAGTGATATCGATTTACCTTCAGATATTTGGGTTAGAGGTGCAAATGATCGAATGCCCTTAGATATTCGCTTAAGAAGTGTTCATCGCGTTAAATCTGATTTTCATGCTAGACATAGTGCAACATCAAAAGTATATCGTTATGTGATAGCAAAAAAACCAGAAACACCTTTTACTAAAAACTATGAAGTATATATTAGAAATCTAGATATTGAACCAATCAAAGAAGCTTTATCTGATTTTGTAGGTACGCATGATTTTAGAGGATTTTGTCAGTTGGTTTTAGGAAAACCTACTATAAAAACGATCTATGCTGCAACCTTGAAAGAAACAAAGAAGCATTATATCTTCACCTTTCATGGGAATTCATTTTTAAAATATATGGTACGTTCAATGATGGGGACACTGATTCAAATTGGTTTACATCGTAAAGCTAGTTCTATTATCAAAGAGATTTTAGAAACGAAAGATCGTCATCTTGCAGGAAAAACTGCAGAAGCAAGAGGTTTATTTTTAATTAAAATCAACTATAATAAAAGATAAAAAAGGGATGTGTAGATATGTTTATCACCTTTGAAGGTGGAGAAGGCACTGGAAAAACAACATTAATTCAAGGGATTGCTCTTAAGTTAAGAGAAAAACACGAGGTCGTCACAACACGTGAACCGGGTGGTTCTTTAATCACGGAAGCTATTAGAGATATCATATTAAATCCTAAATATTGTGGTGTGAGTTATTATACAGAAGCACTTTTATTAGCCGCTTCAAGAGCACAGCATTTAGATGAAGTCATTTTACCAGCACTAAAACAAAATAAAATTGTTTTGTGTGATCGATATATTGATTCATCATTAGCTTATCAAGCGTATGCAAGAGGTCTTGGTTTTGATTTTGTTTTATCGATTAATCGTTACGCTGTTGAAAACCTTCCTAACATCACATTTTATATTGATTTAGATCCAGAAGTTGGATTATCCCGTATTGCCCATCGAGATAAGTATGATCGCTTAGACCAGGAAGCGTTTGAATTTCATACACAAGTTAGAAATGGATATCAGGAAGTCGCAAAACGTTATCCTAATCGTATTATTACGATTGATGGAACCCAATCGATTGAAGCGATTGAACATCAGATTTTATTAGAAATCGAAAAGCACTTATGAAAAGAGCACTCTACTTTTTTAAACAAACCATTTTGAAGAATAGACTTGCCCATCTTTACCTGATCGTAGGACCTAAGGGTTCAGGCAAATCTGAACTTGTGAATGATGTTTGTTATCTGATACTTAATCAAGGAAAGCCAGAATCACCACATTTTAAACTACAAATCAAGGAAAGAAATGTCCAAAACTTATTAGTGATTGAACCTGATGGATTATCTATTAAAAAAGACCAAATTTTGATGTTACAATCTGAGTTTTCTAAAACAGCATTAGTAAGTGGTCCAAGAATTTATGTGCTTAAAGGCATTGAAAAGATTAGTACTGCAGCAGCAAACTCACTTTTAAAATTTATGGAAGAACCACAAAGCCATAATGTTTATGGGTTTTTACTTGCAGAAGATAAAGAAAATGTTTTAAGAACAATTCAGTCAAGAAGTCAGATTTTAACATTAAAAAGTATTGATGAACTTGATTTGGAACAAGAATTACTTAAACTTGGTGTTGATGAACGAGTAGCAACACTTGCTCCTTATGTTACAAAAGATATTGAAGATGCTACATTGCTTGCAGAAAATCCTAATTTCCTCGATTTAATAGGTTTAATCGAAGAAATAGCAACACTATGGGATGATAAAAAGATATCATTTCCCATCTATTTTGGAAATAAATCCGGATTTCTTTTGCAAGATAGAGATTTCTTCATGAATTTCCTCGAATTATTATTACTTTATTTTTTAGATTGGGTTCACTATCGAACACATCAACCCATCACCTATCGTTTTTTACGTGATGTGATACAGGTTCAAAGCGATCGTATGCAGGTTACTGAGGTTAATGATTTGATTGAGCAAATCCAAATTATTCTCCAGCAACAATCATATAATATTAATTTGGACTTAGCGTTAGATCACTTATTTTATATACTAGAGAAAAAGAGGTAAGACAATGAAGGTTGCTTTGGTACAATTCAAAGAAGCAGGAAAAAAATATTATTTCTCTTATGAAGGACTTGAATTAGAAAAAAATGACCAAGTGGTTGTTGAAACATCACGTGGTATTGAAATAGGAAAAGTATATTTATTTAAAGAGATTGAAGAAACAGATCTCACATCAGAATTAAAACCGATTTTAAGAAAAGCGAATGAAGGGGATTTAAAAGAAGACGAGTATAATCGTACATTAGAACCAGCAATCGTTGATAAAACTAAGTTTTTAGCAAAACAAAATGAACTTGAAATGAAGGTTTTAGGTGCTGAATACACATTAGACCGTAAACGCTTATTGATCTATTTTGAAGCCGAAAATCGCATTGATTTTAGAAATCTTGTACGTGATTTATCAGAAATCTATCATACACGTATTGAGTTAAGACAAATCGGACCAAGAGATGCCGCGAAAATGATTGGTGGTATTGGACCTTGTGGACTTATTTTATGTTGTACGACATTTATTGGAGAATTTGATACTGTCTCCATTAAAATGGCTAAGAATCAAAATATTGCGTTAAATCCTCAAAAGATTAGTGGTGTATGTGGTAAGCTTTTATGCTGTATTAAGTATGAAGATGATGTCTATACAGAGTTAAAAGCAATCATGCCAGATTTAAAAGAAAAAGTGAAAACACCTAAGGGAGAAGCCACAGTCATTGAACTTAATATTATTGCTCAAAAAGTTAAGGTCTATCATAATGATAATGGTGGTGTGGAATGGCTTCCTTTAGCGGATATTGCGAGAGTTTAATATGCTTCGGACACTGCTTGGAACAGATCTTTTAATTGATCAAAATGCAAGTCAAGCATTTAATTTAGATACTGTATTGTTACAGCATTTTATTAAAATACCTGCAAGATCAAAAACAGTTATTGATATTGGAACTGGTGCAGGACCACTTATGTTATATCTTTCAAAGAAAACAAAAGCACAAATTTTGGGTATTGAAATTCAAGAAGAAAGATATTTAAAAGCACTTGAAAATATTAAGATCAATCATTTAGAAAATCGCTTGAGTTGTTATCATATGGATGTTAAGGATTTAAAGATGAAAGATGTTGATGTGATTGTTTCTAATCCACCTTTTTTCAAGGTTAACGAATCATCGCTATTAAGTGAATCTAAAGAAGATCAGATTGCACGTCACGAAGTTACATTAAATATAGAAGAACTGATTCAAATCGTATCAAAAACATTGAAGTATGGTGGTTATTTTCACATGATCCACCGACCAGAAAGACTTGGAGAGATACTATTGTTATTTGAAAAATATCAATTAACTCCAAAACGAATAAAGTTTGTACATCCATATCTCGACCATCCAGCAAATCATGTGTTAATTGAAGCTATGAAACAAGGAAAACCGGGATTAACGGTTGAGAAACCGATCATACTTTATATTGAAAAACATGTCCTAACCAAAGAAATGATGGACATTTACGGAGGAAAATAATATGTTACTAACACTTTTAAGTAGAAAAGAAAAATTAAAGTTTTTAGACCTTGTGATGCATATGGTATCTGTTGATGGTGCGCCTACTGAGTTAGAACAAAGATTATTAAACATTATGCTTGCAGAAGTAGGGGATGGTATTGTTAAGGAATATCAGTTTGCATTATCACAAGAATTAGAAGAAACAATTGCTTATTTTATGGAAGCAAGCCCAACAATTAAGAATATTGTTTATTTGAATTTGATTAAAGTAACCATGCAAGACGATTTTTATAATACAACCGAACATTTCTTTTTAGAAGGACTTCGTGAAAAATTTCAAATCACTGAAGCTAAGAAAAAACAATTGATGCAAATTGTTTATTTGGAAAGAGATTTACGCGAAAAAGCTAAACGCGTGGTCAACCACTAATGCAAAAAAGCTTTAAGGAAGAAAAAGCTACACTTTATATTGTAGCAACCCCCATTGGTAACTTAAAAGATATGACATATCGTGCAGTTGAGATATTAAATGAAGTTGATTATATTCTTGCAGAAGATACAAGAACATCTTCAGTCCTTCTTTCTTATTATCAAATCAAAAAACCTTTAGTGAGCTATCACGAGTTTAACAAGATGGATCAAGAAAATAAGATTTTACAAGATCTTGAGCAAGGTAAAAATATTGCATTAATCAGTGATGCAGGAACTCCAGGGATTAGTGATCCTGGCTATGAAATCATTAAAAAAGTGATTGAAGAAGGATTCTACGCTGTATCTATACCAGGTGCAAGTGCGATTTTATCTGCACTTGTTACATCAGGACTTATCATTCAACCATTTACTTTTATTGGTTTTTTACCAAGAAAAATTAATGACCAAAAAATACTATTAAAGAATTATGTGAATCGCAAGGAAACATTAGTTGTTTATGAATCACCGATGCGCATAACTAAAACATTAGAAACACTTTTTGAAACATTAGGCAACAGAAAGATAGCTATATGTCGTGAATTAACGAAAGCTTTTGAAACAATAATTCGAACAACACTAAAAGAATCTCTTAATATCATGATGAATTTAAAAGGTGAATATGTCATCATTGTTGAAGGTGAATTAAGTGATATAAAACCGATATTAGATGTTAAGTCTCACTATCTTGAACTTATTAAAGAAGGTTATCCTTCTAAAGAAGCTATGAAGATTGTAGCAACTAAAAATCATATACCTAAAGCAGAAGTATATCGTATTGTAAAAATAAATGAAACTTCTTGATTTTTTGAAGTCTTAAAGTATAATATGAATGTATATGGTAAATAGGCAATGAGAAAAAGAGTAGTCATGCTGTTTTGTTTAGAGAGATTGCGGTTGGTGCAAGCAATCCAAGCAGATGATGAACATGGTTTTTGAGCCTTTTAGTCGATAGGTAGACTAAAACGATATCCCTCGTTAAGGGTTTGAGTGCTGAGCAATCAGAACTAAGGTGGTACCGCGATGATTATGTCGTCCTTAGCATTTTTTAAGGATGACTTTTATTTATTTTTTGGAGGTTGAAACTATGGAAAAAAAGAAGTTTTATTTAACAACTGCAATTGCATATGCCTCAGGTATTCCCCATATCGGGAATGTTTATGAAGCTATATTAGCGGACGCAATCGTCCGATTTAAACGTTTAGAAGGTTATGATGTGTTCTTTCAAACAGGAACTGATGAACATGGACAAAAAATTGAAGGTAAATCGATTATTAACGAACTATCTCCTAAAAGCTATGTCGATCATATATCTTCTGAAATTAAACGTATTTATCAAAAAGTTAATGTCTCTTATGATCAATTTGTACGTACAACAGATGCAAGACATATTAAATCTGTTCAAGCTATTTTTAAGAAGCTTTATGATCAAGGCGATATTTATTTAGGAGAATATGAAGGATGGTATTCAGTTGCTGAAGAAGCTTTTATTCTAGAAAAGGATATTGTTGATGGTAAAGCTCCTAATGGGGATATTCCCGTCTGGACAAAAGAAGCTGCTTATTTTTTAAAGCTTGCACCTTATCAAGAAAGATTACTTAAACATATTGAAGAAAACCCTGAATTTATTGAACCAGAGTCTAGAAAGAATGAAATGATTCAAAACTTTTTAAAAGAACCTCTTCCAGATCTCTCAGTTTCTAGAACATCTTTTAAATGGGGAATTCCAGTAGAATTTGATCCAGGTCATGTGGTTTATGTCTGGATTGATGCTTTATCAAATTATATTACGGGTCTTGATTATCATCCAGATCAACCACTGACTGAAAATTATAAAAAATACTGGCCTGCAGATGTCCATTTGATTGGAAAAGATATCTTACGTTTTCATACAATTTATTGGCCTATTATTTTAATGGCTTTAGGTCTTGAACTTCCCAAAAAAATCTTTGGTCATCCTTGGGTCTTAGTTAATAAATCGAAAATGAGTAAGTCTATCGGTAACACCATGTATACCGATACTTTAGTGAAATACTTCTCTGTTGATGTTATTAGATATTATGTTCTTCATGAAATCCCATTTTCTCAAGATGGAAATATCACATATGAACTGCTAATCGAAAGAAATAATTCCGATTTAGCAAATACCATTGGTAATTTAGTTAATCGCACCATTGGTATGGCACATAAGTACCGTCAAGGGGTGATTAAAAAAGTACTTCTTGATGAACCATTTGAATTATCTTTAAAAGAAAAATCTTTAGAAACTCTTCCAGCAATGAAAAAATATATGGATGATTTAAGAGTATCTGATGCATTAGAAGAAGTGCTTAAACTTGCACGAAGTGCTAATAAATATATTGATGTTTCTGAACCATGGGCATTAATGAAAAATCCTGATAAACAAGATGTACTAGATCATGTTCTATATAACTTACTTGAAACAATTCGCTATGTTGCAGTTCTTTTACAGCCTTTTATACCTGAAACCTCAAGACGTATCAGCAATCAAATTGGTGTGAAGGATTTGAGTTTTGAGTCGCTAAATACCTATGGTCGATTCCCTGAACAGATCTTAGGAAAAGCAGAAGTTCTTTTCGAGCGTTATGATTTAAACAAGAAACTTGAAGAGATATTAAGTGATCAAAATGAATAAAGTCTTAACATATCTAAAATCTGATCAAATGAAGAAAAAGGTTATGCCAGAGATTCAGCGATTAGTTGCTGTTATCGTTTCGACCATTATTTATGGTATTGGAGTAGCCTGGTTTCTTGAAGCCTCTGTAGTTCCGCTTTATACAGGTGGTATTCCAGGTCTTGGCCAGCTCGTTAGAGATAGTCTTTATGTATGGTTTAAACTTGATTTAGGACCTCATTTCTTAGGTATCTTCATTATTGTGCTAAATATTCCAATACTACTTTTAGGATGGTTTGGTGTATCTCATCGATTTACCATTCATAGTATTATCTCAATTGTTTTACAAGCTTTAATTCTTTCTTGGTTACCTGTTGTTAATATGGGGTTAACGGAAAGATCTGATGTGTTTGCTGCTGCAGTTTTAGGAGGTCTCTTAATTGGGATTGGTGGTGGTGCTGCACTTCGTTTTGGAACATCTACTGGTGGACTAGATATTATTGCACAATATGTTTCATTAAGAAAGGGTAAATCTGTTGGATTTATCTCTATGATTATGAATATAGCGATTGCAATTTTAGGTGGTCTTATTGTAGGTGGAAAATTGGGACCATCAGGTGAAATCATTACCGGTGGAGTGATTGCTTCATATACAGTTATTCGTATTATCATAACAACGATTTTAACTGATCGGATGCATACATCTTATCAATTTCTCTCAGTAGATATCATTACGAATGTACCGCAAGCATTAGTGGATGAGATTTTACATAAGGTTTATCGTGGTGTCACTTTAATGAAAGTTGAAGGTGCCTATTCTCATCATGAGAAGACATTGATTTATGTTGTCATATCTTCTTATGAACTTCATACGTTGGTGGGTCTTGTTAAGTCTGTAGATCCGAATGCGTTTATTGTAACAAGGCCGGTTAAAAATGTGTTTGGTAATTTCAAACGAAAAACAATTGCTTAAAGGGTGTTTACTTACACCCTTTTTTCATAGATGTTATGTTTGTATGAAGAGACGATGAAAAATGATTGAAAGTTTTTCATAAAATTTATAACGAATAGGGCGTATACGCCCTGTTTTTATGTTGTGGATAGGCTTATAATGTCAATAACAAGTATTAACAATAGAGACATGAATAGATTAAATCTTGATAAGGGCTAAAATAACTGAATATAAATAAACAATTTTGCTACATCAATAAAAAATATCCAGCGTTTATTGAATAGGTAATTTAAAGATTACAAAAACATACTTATTATTTCAAATTCATCAGTACTACGTATGAAGGACTAAAAGTTCTTCATATTTTTTCTTTAGACTATACAAATGAGCGTAAAAATGTTATTCTATTAATAGGTAAGCGCTTTCAATTAATGAGTTCCTTTTTTTATGTGTATGGAGGAAAAAATCATGAATGAATCAATGACATATGTTGAAATCTATCGCATCATTCTACCTGTTGAAGATCGAGCAAGTAATCTTCCAGTTGAGACCAAGCGAGTTCCTTTTGAAATGCGGTTAAGGGGAAAATTACTTAAACCCGCTAATATCGGTGATTTTGTAGAAATAGAAACACCTACAAAAAGGATTGAAAGAGGGATCCTTATTTCAATAGATCCTTTTTTTGACCATAGTTTTGGTCATTATGTCCCCATTTTAACTAAGGTAAGAGATCTTATCCTTAAAGAAACGGAGGACTTATTATGAGTTATCAGGAAATCATGGATAAGAAACAAATGATTATGAAAAATGCTTTACGTATGGATTATGATCAATTTGAACATCCTGGTATAGGATTTGATTATGAAAAGATGATGGCATCCTCTGGATATACGTTAGAAGATGTTATTCAAATCCAACAAGAAAATAACATTGGAAGAACACCAATGATTGAACTTAAAAGATTATCTGCATATGCAAGAAAATATGCAGAAAAAGGATATGGTGCGCGTATCTTTTTAAAAGATGAATCGCAAAATCTTTCTGGATCTTTTAAAGCTAGAAGAGCAGCAATGTCAATTTATCAGGCGAAAAAACTTGGGTTTAAAGGTGTGATTGCTGCGACATCGGGGAATTATGGAGCTGCTGTTGCAGCTTTAGCAGCAAGAGCAGGTCTTAAATGTATTATCGTCCAAGAGTGTTATGATTCTAATGGTGTAGGTCAACCAGAGATTATTGAAAAAGCAAGAGCTTGTCAAGCGTACGGAGCTGAGGTTATTCAATTATCTGTAGGACCTGAACTGTTTTATGAATTTTTAGTACTTTTAGAAGAAACAGGATATTTTAATGCTTCTCTATACTCACCTTATGGCATTATGGGAATTGAAACTTTGGGTTATGAGATAGCAACTGAAATGATGGAAAAAGAGAATAAATATCCGGATGCTGTGATATGTACCAATGCTGGTGGTGGAAATCTTACTGGAACTGCAAGAGGTTTAATTAAAGCAGGAGCAACCCAAACAAAGATTATTGCTGCAAGTGTTGATTTATCCGGACTCCATATGGCATCAGATACTGATTTTAACCGTAAGTCTTTTACAACTGGGCATACAGGATTTGGAATTCCTTTTTCTACTTTTCCAGATCGAAGTGATGTGCCTAGAAGTGCAGGTCGACCCTTAAGATATATGGATTATTATGGACTAGTTAATCAAGGGTCTGTCTTTTTTATCACAGAAGCATTGGCTATTCTTGAGGGTATGGAAAGAGGTCCTGCTGGAAATACAAGCTTAGCACTTGCGTTTAGTATGGCTCAAACGATGAAAGATGATGAAATCATTGTCGTTCAGGAAACTGAGTATACAGGTGCAGGAAAACATATGAATGCTCAAATATCATTTGCATCTGATCGAGGAGTTCAAATACTTATGGGAGACCCCTTAACTGAAAAGCCAGGACATAATATCATTTTCCCATCTTCTGGTCAAATGCTTAAACATAAAGAAATTCCATTAGATAGTTTAAGAATAAGTTATTTAAAACATTTTAAAGATCACATGCTTTTTGAAGAGGATTATCACTACTTATCTCAAGAATTAAAAATATCAATAGAACACGTAAAAAAACTTGTGGAGGAAATGAATGAAGCCAAGAAATGATGACTTTAATGAAAGAAGAAAACACCTACAAGGTATGACAGATGAAGAATTAAAAACATATTTTGAAAAACTGACAGATCAAATGATTGATCCTATGCTTGAACTTGCAAGAACACATACATCTCCTGCAATTGAACGAAGTGTTGTCATGCGCATGGGTTTTTCAAGTTTAGAGGCTAAAGCTTTGACTGAAAAAATGTTAGACTATCATTTACTTGAACATGGTGCAGGACATGTTATTTATAAGTATGCAAAGTTGAATCATTTAAACATAAGAGAAGCAGGATTACGCTTGTTAGACACAAGTGAAATGGTTAAGATAGCGGAGGTTTTCAAATGAAAATCAATGAAAAACTAGATATTAGAGCAATCTTAACGGATTTAGAGAATTATCGCCCACGGAGAAAAGGATGGGTATGGCGAGATAAAACACCCATCGATATGGGTCCTTTTCACTATGTACAAGCGAGCGCTCCTTTAAAAAACAGTATTCCTTTACCAAGTGCTAGACATCTAAATAACATTGATCCTCAACCGGATTCTTCAATAACTACTGAGATTGCATCAGGAAGGTTTGAAGATGATATTAGACGTATGCGTATGGCGGCTTGGCATGGTGCTGATCATATTATGGTGATTAGAACTGCTGGACAATCGCATATGGATGGACTACTCGAAGGAACACCACAAGGTGTTGGAGGAGTTCCTATTACAAGAAAACAAGTAAGAGCACAAAGAAAAGCACTTGATATGATTGAAGATGAAGTGGGAAGACCTATTAATTATCATTCATATGTATCAGGTGTTGCAGGTCCTGAGATTGCAGTGATGTTTGTTGAAGAAGGTGTCAATGGTGCACATCAAGACCCTCAATATAATGTATTATATCGAAACATTAATATGATTCGAAGTTTTGTTGATGCTGCAGAGAGTAAAAAAATCATGGCTTTTGGTGGTTTAGCCCAAATTGATGGTGCACATAATGCAAATGCAACTGCACGTGATGCTTGGAAGGTTATGCCAGAACTTTTAGTTCAACATGCGATTAATAGTCGAATGAGTGAACGTATTGGAATTAAGCCTGATCTGATTTGTTTATCAACAGTACCACCTGCTGCACCTCCATCTCCAGATATAAAACTTAATTTACCCTATGCAGTTGCCTTAAGAGAACTTATGAATCGTTATAAAATGAGAGCTCAAATGAATACGAAATACATGGATTCATCTACAAGAGAAGCAACCGTGACCCACGTATTAAATCTCCTAATCTCTAGATTAACATCTGCAGATATTCAATCAACCATTACACCTGATGAAGGTAGAAATGTCCCTTGGCATGTTTATAATATTGAAGCACTTGATACAGCTAAACAAGCCATGATGGGGATGGATGATCTTTTATCAATGATTGAACTTAAAAAAGATGGATATCTCTATGATAAGAAGAGAGAAATTCAAGAAAGAGCAATTTTAATGATGGAAGAAATCATTGAATTAGGCGGTTATTTTAAAGCGGTTGAAGAAGGAATGTTTGTTGATTCAGGATGCTATCCTGAACGTATGGGTGATGGTATTGTTCGAGAAATCAATGGCGGTATTGGAGCAAATACACTTATTAAGCGTGCAAATGACTATCTTTCTCCTGTTACAGCACACTATGGATATAATAATATTGACCAATACGATGAAAAACTAAGAGAACATCCAGAATTACTCATTGGAGGTTGTACGTTTGAACATCCAGAATTAATACAGTATATCGATGAATTAGACGATAATGATAATGTGACCAAACGTCTTGAAGAAACAGACAAATATCGAAACACATCGATGATGAAACCAGAGGTTCAATGGTTAGCAGATGGTGTAATCACTCTTGATTTATTCTTTCCTTCAGATGAACAAACAGCTCATGCAGCAGCTTTAGTAGTTGCTAAAGACCTTCATTTATCAAACCCGGAAGTAATTCATAAAGAAATTTTACATCCATCTGAAGGAACAAGAATTCAACTTAAAGGGACTTATGAATTTGATATTGATAAGAATCAACTTGTTTTACCCGAGAAAGAAGATATTCTTGATGAAGAAACAATTTTGAACTATGTAAAAAAACATGAAATTAAAGTTATTGCAGGTACTGGCGGTTCGGATGAACACAGTGTCGGTATGCGTGAAGTCTTAGATATTAAGCATGGTGGTATTGAAAAATATGGTATTAAATATATCTATTTAGGAACAAGTGTTCCTATTGAAAAATTTGTTGATGCAGCCATTGAAACAAACGCTAACGTGATTATGATATCACTTATTATTTCTCATGATGATGTTCACTATAAAAATATGGAAAAACTACATCATTATGCCATCGAAAAAGGTGTAAGAGACAAACTGATTTTACTTGCTGGTGGAACACAAGTAACACCAGAGATTGCAAGAAAAAGTGGTATGGACCAAGGATTTAGCCGTGGGACGAAAGGACATCATGTCGCTTCTTTCATCGTGAAGCGGCATCAAAAAATCTATGAGAATTGATTGTTTAGTTGCAGAAATTGGAAGTACAACAACCGTAGTTAATGCATTTCAAATCCATCATGAACCGGTGGCCTTTTTAGGTAGGGGTATCCATCAAACAACTGTAGATACTGATGTTAGAGAAGGACTAACTCTTGCAATCGAAGATTTAAAAAAGAACTTAGGCGTTACTGATTTAACGTATGATGAACTTTATGCATCTAGTTCAGCTGCAGGTGGATTAAAAATGACTGTCCACGGCTTAGTATATGAAATGACAGCAAAAGCTAGTAAGGAAGCTGCATTAAATGCTGGTGGGAACATTTATTTAATTACAGCAAATCTAGTTGAAGATGAACATATTGAGAAAATTAAAATGATAAAGCCTAATATTATAGTTGTTGCTGGTGGAACGGATTATGGAGAAAAAGAAGTTGCATATCAAAATCTCTTAAAACTTGCAAAACTTGATATTCCAATCATTTATACAGGTAATAAAGCTAACCATGAGAGAATAAAAAAATTAAATTTAAATCATGTAAAGATTGTTGAAAATGTCTATCCCCGAGTAGATGATTTCAATATAATGCCTTTAAGAGAAGCCATCTATGAAACATTTGAAAAACATATTATTCATGCTAAAGGTATGCAACATATTTTTAAAATGGTGAAACAAGGGATTATACCAACTCCAGGAGCAGTCATGGAAACAACGATGCTCTTAGATCAAATGTTTGATGGTGTTGTTACCATTGATGTTGGTGGAGCAACTACTGATGTTCACAGTGTATGTCGACCCAAACCAGAATACGAACGCATGCTTGAGGGTGAACCTCACATGAAACGAACTGTTGAAGGTGATTTAGGTGTTTATATTAATCGTCATAATGTTTTATCAAGTTTTAAAGATGACGATATTAATTATCTTTTCAAAATGAACAAAGATGAAGTTAAGAAAGTTTTAGATCAAGAACCTTTTATTCCTATAACGAAAACAGGTAAAAAGTTTATTGATCTATTAACGAGACGATGTGTTGAATTAGCGTTAGACAGACATGTAGGCGATTTAAGACGTGTATTTACAACTAATGGATATAAAGTCATTCCTGACGGAAAAGATTTAACACAAGTTAAAGGTATCTTTTTAACAGGAGGAGCACTTTTAAACTTAGAAGATCAACATCAAATTATTCGAGACTATTTAAAATCAAGACAAACGAAACTAATTCCAGATGAACATGTTCCAATCTATTTAGATAAACACTATATATTCGCTTCATTAGGCGTCTTATCACGTATTTATAGAGAAGAGACAAAGAAGCTTATTACTGAAACAATAATGAAAGTTGGTGAAAACTAATGTATCCTCAAATGACCATTAATGTAGGTTATTATAAAGATAATGTTCGCTACATGATACATATGCTTAAACGACAAAATATTAAACTTGTTCCAGTAACTAAAGTATTTCTAGCAGATCAAAAATTGGTTGATGTTCTTAATCAAACTGATATAGAAGTTATTGCAGATTCGAGAATAGTGAATCTTAAGGAAATGCAAACGAATAAGAAAAAAATGTTATTACGTATTCCGATGATTTCTGAGGTGAGTGATGTTATTAGTGTTGTTGATATTTCTTTAAATTCTGAATTAAAGGTGATTGAAGAATTAAATAGAGAAGCACGAAGACAAAAGAAAATTCATGAGATTATATTGATGTATGATATTGGTGATTTGAGAGAAGGGATTTATTATAAAACTGACGACCTTTCTTTGATTGAACAAATTAAGAAATTGAAGCACATCAAAATGATAGGGATAGGTACAAATTTAACGTGTTATGGTGCTGTAATACCTTCAAAAAAAACATATACCAAATTATATGATATAAAAACAAGAGTTGAGCATATTTTAGGATATCCTTTAAGCATTATCTCAGGAGGTAATTCATCTTCTATTCCACTCGTCATGGAAGAACGATTACCTAAATTTATTAATCAGTTAAGAATGGGTGAAGCTCTAGTTTTAGGAAGAGAAACTGCATATGGTAAAGATATCATTGGTATGCATCAAGATGTTTTTACACTTGATGCAGAAATTATCGAAATTAAAATGAAACCATCAAAACCTGAGGGAAAAATTGGGGTAGATGCATTCGGACATCGTGTGAGATTTACAGATAGAGGTATGATTAGAAGAGCTATACTTGCAATAGGAAAACAAGATATTTCTCTTGATCAATTAAAACCACCATCAGGTGTTACGATTTTAGGGTCTTCATCAGATCATTTAATTGTTGAATTAGAAAAAGAACAGTATAAAATAGGAGATAAGATTCATTTTGAACTTACTTACGGCGGTATTTTATCCCTTATGACGTCACCTTATGTGGAGAAAAATTATGTTCTATAGACCAACATGGGCAGAAATTGATCTGAATGCTTTAATCCATAATTATCGGTATGTTTTAAAACACGTTTATCCTAAAAAAGTGATTCCTGTGATAAAAGCAGATGCATATGGGCATGGTTCTAAAGAAGTGATGAGAGCACTTATAGATGAAGGTGTTCAATTCTTTTTAGTATCTTTATTAGAAGAAGCACTTGAGTTAAGAGAGATATCTCAAGATGTCGAGATTTTGGTTCTTGGTCCCATATTAGAAAGCCAATTCGAATTATGTTACAAGCATAATATTCAGTTCACGGTTTATGATGTTTCTCTAGCTAAACAAGTGTTATCATCAAAACTATCTTTACGTTTTCATATTAAAGTGGATACAGGTATGCATCGCTATGGTTTAAGTGAGGTTATAGATATCATAAATTTGATGAATCAAGTGAAGCATACAAAACACGAGATCACGGGTATCTACTCACATTTTGCTACAGCGAATGAACAAGACGCATTATTCTTTAAACAAATAAAGACGATGGAAGATATATTATCTCAATTACCTTATCTTCCAAAAATGATTCATATATCAAATTCATCAGCAAGCCTTAGATATGAAGAACAATTGAAGTGGACGACCCATGTTAGACTTGGAATTTCTTTATACGGTTTATCCCTTGATAAGGACCAAAAAGGACTACTGCCAGTCATGAGTTTAAAAACTAGGATTGTTGAAATTAAAGAACTTAATGCAAATGAAACTGTAGGATATGGAGCAACCTATCATGTAGCAAAAGAACATGAAAGAATAGCTGTTATTCCGATAGGATATGCAGATGGATGGATTAGAAAAAACAAAAATGGTTTTGTCGAAATCAATCATAAGTTATATCGTATGGTAGGTATTATCTGTATGGATGCTTGTTTTGTTAAAGTTGATGATATAGTTTCATGTGGTGATGAAGTTACTCTCTTTGGAGGTTTAGTTTCTATCGATGATGTTGCAAAAAGATTAAATACGATTTCATATGAGGTCGTATGTCAAATATCAAAGCGTGTTCCACGTTTGATAAAAAAGGAGGAATGAAAATGATTCATGTTAAATCTGAAATTGGGAAGTTAAAAACAGTTTTGCTTCATAGACCAGGAAAAGAACTTGAAAACTTAACACCTGATGTCTTAGAGAAACTTCTTTTTGACGATATCCCATACTTAAAAGTTGCACAAGAAGAGCATGATTTATTTGCAGATACATTACGAAAAGAAGGTGTTGAAGTTCTCTATTTAACGGATATGATCACTGAAGCACTTGAAGCACACCCAGAAGTTTTATCGAATTTTATTAATGCATTTATTGAAGAATCAAAGATTAAATCACATACCATTAAAACGACACTTTATCGTTTTTTAGCTGGACTACCAGTTAAACAAATGATTTTAAAAATGATTGAAGGTATTCGTACGAATGAGATATCTGTTCCTAATAAGCATTCGATTATGGATATGCTTGAGGATGAATATCCTTTTTATACAGATCCAATTCCTAACATTCTTTTTCAAAGAGATCCATTCTCAAGTGTAGGATGTGGAGTTGCTATGAGTAAGATGAGTACACAAGCAAGACAAAGAGAAACAATCTTTGCTGAGTATATCATTAACTACCATCCAAGATTTAAGAAACAGAGAATACCATATTATTATCAACGTTTAAACAGATACCCACTCGAAGGTGGCGATATTTTAGTGTTATCTAAAGAAGTTGTTGCCATGGGTATTTCTTCTAGAACTGATCCTAGAGCGATTGAATATTTTGCAGAAAAGTTGTTTGAAGAAAATAATGAGTTTCATACAGTGTTAGCATTTAATATCCCAAAAATCAGAGCGTTCATGCATTTAGATACAGTTTTTACACAGGTGGATTATGGCGTATTTACAATACATCCAGGCATCGAAAATAAACTGACTGTATTTGAAATTGAAAAGACAGAGAGTAAATTTACAATCAATAAAGTCGTTGTATCACTTGAAACAGTTTTAGAAAAACATCTTAAACGACCGATTACTTTAATTAGATGTGGTGGAAAAGATCAGATTACAAGCGTAAGAGAACAATGGAACGATGGAGCAAACACTTTAGCGATTGCTCCAGGGAAAGTCATTGTTTATGATAGAAACCATGTTACAAATCAGATGCTTAAAGATACTGGAATTGAAGTTCTTGAAATTGAATCCAGTGAGTTATCAAGAGGTAGAGGTGGTCCAAGATGTATGAGTATGCCATTGGAAAGAGAAGACATATAAAGGGAGAAACATATGAACTTAAAAGGAAGACATTTATTAACATTATTAGACTATTCTAAAGAAGAGATTGCTTATTTAATCAAGTTGGCAAAACATTTAAAAAAAGAAAAAAAAGAAGGTATTAGTCATAAAATATTTAATAACAAAAATATTGTTTTATTATTTCAAAAAGATTCAACTAGAACGAGATGTGCTTTTGAAGTAGGAGCTATGGATTTAGGTATGGGAGTGACATATATTGGACCTACTGGTTCACAGATGGGGAAAAAAGAATCTGTTATGGATACAGCACGTGTGTTAGGTAGAATGTATGATGGTATTGAATATCGTGGATATTTTCAAAATGATGTTAAACTACTTGCTGAGTATTCTGGAATTCCCGTATGGAATGGCTTAACAGAACTATATCATCCAACACAAATTTTAGCTGATTTTTTAACGATTGAAGAAAAATTTGGTCATCTAGAAGGCATTCATTTTACCTATTTTGGTGATGCAAGAAATAACATGGGAAATTCATTGATGATTGGGTGTGCGAAAATGGGAATGCATTTTAAAGCAGCAGCACCTAAGCATTTATGGCCGAGTGAAGAACTGATTGATACATGTCAGAAAATAGCAAAAGAATCAGGAGCAACACTCACTTTTACTGAAGATCCAAAAGAAGGTGCGAAGGATGCAGACGTCCTTTATACAGATGTTTGGGTTTCCATGGGAGAACCTAAAGAAGTATGGGAATCTAGAATTGAATTATTACATCCATATCAGGTGAATAAAAACCTGATGAATCTAGCAAAAAAAGATGCTATTTTCATGCACTGCTTACCTGCTTTCCATGGGATGGATACAGAGGTTGGTTCGGATATCGCGAAAACGTTTGGTAGTAGATATCCTCATGTGAAAGAAGGATCTCTTGAGGTCACTGATGAAGTGATCGAATCTAAACAAAGTGTTGTCTTTGATGAAGCAGAAAACAGAATGCATACGATAAAAGCTGTGATGTATGCATCACTTGGAGGACCTCATGTCTAGATATGTGATATCACTTGGAGGTAATGCTCTTGGGAATAATGCAGATGAGCAAAAAAGATTGCTCATGCATGTTGCACATGCTATTTACCCATTGATTGAAATGAATCATGATATTGTTATCGTTCATGGGAATGGTCCACAAGTAGGAATGATTAATTTAGCATTTAATGAATCAAATTCTACACCTGAAATGCCTTTTGCAGAATGTGGTGCTATGAGCCAAGGCTATATTGGATTTCACATACAAAATGCATTACAAAATATGATGCTAGAAAGAGAAATCAAGCGTCCTATTTCAACAATTGTTACTCAAGTGTTAGTCAGTGATAAGGATATAGCATTTAAACATCCAACAAAGCCCATTGGAAGTTTTTATTCAAAGGAAGATGCTGAACAATTGGAAAAGAAGATGGGTTACACGATGGTAGAAGATGCTGGAAGAGGCTATCGAAGAGTGATTGCATCACCAAAACCGGTTGATGTCATAGAAAAAGAAAGTATTTTAACACTACTTAATCAAAAACAAATTGTGATTGCCTGCGGTGGTGGAGGTATACCTGTCATAGAAAAAGAAGGGAAACTTATCGGTATTGATGCAGTTATAGACAAAGATTTCGCAAGTGCAAAAATTGCAGAAATCGTAGGTGCAGATGAGTTAATTATTTTAACAGCTGTCGAACATGTGTTTATCAATTATAATACTAAAGATCAAAAAGCTCTTCATTCGGTATCCATGAGTGAACTTGAAGAATATTTAAAGGATTCACATTTTAAGAAGGGTTCAATGCTTCCCAAAATAGAGGCATGCATGTCATTTGTTAAAGCAACCAAACGACCTGCAATGATTGCATCTTTAGAAAAAGCAGTTGAAGCATTTAAAAAACAAAGTGGTACGATAATAACTTTAAATTAAACATCCGATTTTGGATGTTTTTTTTAAAAAAAGTAAGCAGATGATTTATCCGCTTACTTTGATAATTCCATATAAAAGCATATCTATTTGATGATTGATCAGCTCTTGTATATAGTTTTTATCCGTATAGTTTTCAACAAGGATTCGAATTAATAATCCAAAAATGGAAGACCATAATACTTGAGATGTCATAATAGGATCAATAGTTTTTAGTTCACCTCGAGTAATTCCAAGTTGAATTGTCTCGATAAGTTTTTTATGTGCAGGAAGTCTTTCAACCCTCTTAGGATCAAGCATGGATGTGCGTTCTAATAAAAGGGGATTGTTCGATAGCATGACAGCTTTATAATGTTCACCATAGGCTAAAACACGATGAATATGTGTTGTAAAAGCTAACTTAATTCCATCTACGATGCTTATATTGCTTAGATCAATCTGGTTAATTGAACTTGCAATATCGATCATTCGTTTAGAGACAAGAGCGTGAATGATAGCTTCTTTATTTTCAAAATATTTATAAATGTTTGTTGCAGAATATCCAATGTCTTTTGCAATTTGTCTTATGTTGACTTGATCAATACCACCTTGAGAAAAGTAAATTTCTGCGGTATCAAGGATAGACTTACGTACGAGATCACTCTTATTTTCAAGAATTGTTTTTTTATTCATAAAACTAATCCTCCAATTCTTTGATTAATGTATGTGTTAAATGCATATCCCGTTTATCTTGAGGATTATCTATTGCGTAACATAGTTCTTTTTCTTCACCCGTGATATCTGGTTTATTTGTCATCATTTTTTTAACCATAGTAAGCAACGTGCGATGAAACCAGTTCATTTTCGAGACATCAAATGTACCGGGAAAATAAGAGATACTTTTAAAAGTATAACTGTGTATATCTGGATTAGCAACTTCAAGACGAGGAATTGCCTCTTGCTCATGCTCAGTTAAACCAACTGCAAATAAATAAATGTTTTTTTGTTTTAACAAGGGTTGATATTTCTTGACTGTTTTTAAAATAGAAAGTTTTGAAACAAAGACACTACCACCAAAAACAATTGTGTTAGCAGCTAAAATATCTGATTTTTTAACCTTTTTATAAGATTTCACAACTGCGTTTATTTCATGAGCAATATATTCTGCATAAGATTTAGTTGCTCCATAATTGCTTTTATATATAATGAGAGTTTTAGACATGGGTTAATCCTTTCTTTAAAGCATTTTCAATAGATTTTAAATAAGCTTTACACGTTATACTTGAACCTGCAATGGGATCAACGTCATTTTGTTGTAAGTTGATAATGTTATTAAATAGAGATTCTCTGATGTCATCTTTTACAAAACCGACATCATCTTTCATCACAAGTGATGTGATCACATGGTTTTCTACAGTGACTGCAATTGTGTTTGTAAAGCGACCATTTTCATAAAGACCTTCATATGTCCCATCTTCAACTTGTAATAAATCAACTGAACCAATTGTCAAAGTTTCTACACTCTCTAAATCGTGTTTAAGGTAAGTGATACCAATAACCCCGATAACAATAAGTAATACGACTAAACCAACTAAAATAAGAAATATTTTTTTCATATAAATCCTTTCACGGTAAACTAAGATAATAATAGTAAACGTTGTTAACCTTTCATAGTTTAAGACAAAAACTCTTGGGTGTCAAGAGTTTTTTTATACAATCATTTTTTTGAAACGTTTACATTAAATGCTTGTGACAGGTTTCATAATTTCAATTCCCGCATGATGTCCAATATCTTCATATAAAAGAACTCCTTTATGGTAAAACTTGATGGTTATTGTACCAGATAATCCTTCTTTGATTTGATTAATCATCGCTCCGTCTTTTGGTGATGCGAGAAGAATTTCTGTTTGTGAGGTTGCTTCTATATCAAGAAGATAGTTTCTTTTTTTAAGAATGTAATGGACTTTTTTAGCTTGAACAGTCTCATGTATAACTTTTGTATGGTTATATGTAGCAAAGCGATATTCATTGCCTTTATAAGATAGATTGGCAATTAATCCTTTGAAATATAGACCCATAAAAGGTATATCAGCATAAGAGAACATGAAGGATGTTTGTTCATCTTCAAAGTGATTGGATTGAATCCAAACATATGCTCTTGGAAATGAACGTCCCCAATCTTTTTCTATGTAGCCTTTACCATGAGTAAAGTTTAAGACTTTTCCATTGAATTCTAAAGAGCCATTGAGTTGATGAGTCATACTGATAACACCGTGATAGCACTCCATAAAATTGAAGTATCCAAAGAAACCCATGATGTTTGGTTGACTTAGTGAACGACAAATAGGTGTTAATGAAGACAATGATAAAGTTCCTTTAAGATCTAAACCTTCATGTTTAAGATTAACTACGAGTTTATCAAGAGAAAAGAAATTTTGATCTATTTCGACATAAAAAAGGTCATGACCATATTTAAATTGATCAATTTTATATCTTACATAATATGTGGTTAGTTTGGGCTCAATACTTTGATATTCAGAAATGAAAATCTGAATAAATGCATGTGGGTCTTGAAGGTTTTTACTTATGCCCGGGATAAAGG